>JACZVC010000016.1 GCA_022572885.1 Pseudomonadota bacterium
GGTGATACCGGGCGGCGTTTGCTCCAGCACGCGGTTCAACACAGCGTGGGGGAAACCGGTTTACGCGTCTCGTGCGAAAGGGCCGCGGTTCTGGGACATCGAAGGACGCGAATTCCTCGACCTGTCCATGAGCCACGGGGCCTCGTTGCTGGGACATGCGCCGCAGGGTTCTGCGATAAAAGGCAAGGTCAGCATCTTGCTGCAAGATGCCCATTTTAAAAAAGGCTGGCCGGTTATCTCTCAACTGGAACATTTCGCACGACTGCAAGGTTTTACAAAACAGGCAGCGCGTGACGAGATTGCCGACTTGCTCAGACAACTCAACAATGCAGACTATGCCGGCAAAAATCCCGAACAATTGAGTTGGGGTCAACGCAAGCGGTTGGGGATAGTGCAGGCTTTTATCGGTCAACCGGAACTGGTTCTGCTCGACGAGCCGACCGCAGGACTTGACCCGCTGGCAGCCTATGACGTAAGAAAATTTATTCGGACATACACAGACAAATCTTCCTTTATTATCAGTTCACATAATCTATACGAGATAGAAGACATCTGTTCTGACGTCGTGATTCTGGATAAAGGCAGGCTTATTGCTTACACTAAAATAACTGAGCTTGCCGGTAAAGATAATAGCTTGAAGATAAGCCTTGATCGGGCGCCTTCAGAAGAATTACTCAATGCATTATCGCAACTACCTGAAATAATTGACCTTAAAACAGATAGCGCCAATCAGGAAAAGATAACGCTGTACTTTGCCAGTAAGCAAGCGGATAAGTTTCAGTTACAGGTACAAACACTGATCATCGATCAGGGCTTCAGTCTCGTGCATCTACATCGCGGCAAGGCGCTGGTTGACGGTGTCCTTGATCTCCTCGCTAAGCACCAGGTGTTCGGGCGTATCGCCGTCACTCAGACGGCCCTGCATGTCATATTGATCCGGTTCCTGCGGGTCCAGATCGTAATCCAGCGGTCTGCGTCTCGCGGCCACCAAGTGGTTTTTGGCGGTGTTGATCGCGATTCGGTACAGCCATGTATAGAAAGCACTATCGCCCCGAAACCTCGGCAAGGCACGATACGCCTTCAAAAAAGCTTCCTGCGCCACATCCAGCGCCTCGGAAGGATCGCGGACATAACGCATGATCACCTTGATCACCTTGTGCTGGTACTTGAGTACCAGCACATCGAATGCCTTCTTGTCGCCTTGCTGAACCTTGACGACCAGCTTCTGGTCCACTTGGCGCTCACTCACGAGGTTCGCTCCGAACCCGGGCAAGCGCTAGCGCAACCAGTGGAATAGACTCGGTCGCGGATAGAAAGTTCTGGCAAAAAGAGCATGATTTCAAGCATTTGAGCATTCGGTCACATCAGGAATGAGACAGTCTGTCGATTTCTTTGCTGCTACGCAATATCCGCCAGTTTCAAACGCACCCGGAACCGGCGAAAGCGCCTCCCGGACCGCCGGGAACGAAAAAAAAGGGCGCTCCTTTTGCTCCCGTTTTCGTCCAGCCAGCACAGCTTGACGCCCCAGAGAAAACGACAGCGGTCAGCCAGCAATACAGCGCTTAGCCAGCAGCCGGATTGAGTCCGCAACCGCCACCGGTGAGTTTCCCAACGCACCTGCCTGACCGAGCCCAGGCCCGTGCCGCTAACGTGGTGGCGCCATTCGCAGCAAAACCCCGCCAGCAGGAATCCTCCTGCCATCAGTTTCGCAATCGCCGGCATGGAACTGAATAACAAACCGGCGCCAGCCAGCAACAAACCCGCGGCTAGCCAGACCGCCATGTGCTGAACCGGTCCCGGTTCAATCGTGAGGACAGGAGAGTATCTGTTCGACGAGTTCTTTGCAGTCAGCATCGGCCGGTACCACGCCGTTGAGTAAAAAGTCCGCCAGTTGCGGGTCCGACAGATTCAGAAAATCCGAGAACACGACTTTTTCCTGGTTATCCATGGCCGCAAACCTGGATTTGAGGAATCTCTCGAGCAGGATATCCAGCTCTTTCATCCCACGGCGGCAGCGCCAACGCGATCTGGCATCATCGTGTTCTGTCATGCCAACCGGTGCCTGTTCAGTGCTGGCGTTCAATCATCATTTTCTTGATTTCGGCAATCGCCCGCGCCGGGTTGAGCCCCTTCGGGCAGGTATTCGTGCAGTTCATGATCGTATGACAGCGATAAAGCTTGAACGAATCTTCGAGTTGATCCAGCCGCTCACCGGTTGCCTCGTCACGGCTGTCGACCAGCCAGCGGTAGGCTTGCAGCAATGTTGCCGGACCGAGGAAACGATCGTCATTCCACCAGTAACTCGGGCAACCGGTCGAACAACAAGCACACAGGATACAGGCCGATGACTCGTCAATCTTTTCCTGGTCTTCCTTCGACTGCAGCCGTTCACGATCCGGCGGTGGCGGCGTGCGACTCTGCAGCCAGGGCTTGATCGATGCATATTGCGCATAGAAATTACTCATGTCCGGGATCAGGTCTTTGATTACCGGCAAATGCGGCAGCGGATAAACCTTGATGTCGCCTTTGACATCAGCTATCGCGCGCATACAGGCAAGGTCGTTAGTGCCGTCGATATTCATCGCGCAGGACCCGCAGATGCCCTCCCGGCACGAGCGGCGAAACGCCAGGCCCGGGTCGATCTCATTCTTGATTTTGATCAGCGCATCCAGGACCATCGGCCCGCAGCTGTCCATATCCACTTCGTAGCTATCCATGCGCGGGTTGTCCCGGTTGTCCGGATCGTAACGATAAACGAGCAAGCGGCGCACATTGCCGGTCGCAGCGGCCGCCGTATGGGTGTCCCCCTTGCGCACTTTTGAATTTGCCGGCAGTGTCAATTGAACCATGAATGCTCCTCGTCAGTCCCGTTTCGGTTTGATCCTTTAGTAGACCCGCGCCATCGGCGGTATCGATTCTATTTCATCGCTCAGCGTCTCGAGCTGAACGGGCCGGTAGTCCAGCCGGACCGTGCCATCGCCGGCCACCCAGCAAAGCGTGTGTTTGAGCCAATTCTCATCGTCGCGCTCGGGAAAATCTTCCCGCGCGTGGGCCCCCCGGCTCTCCTGCCGGTTGGCCGCCGACTCGATAGCCGCCTTGGCTTGCAACAGCAGGTTCTCCAGTTCCATGGTTTCAACCAGGTCGGTGTTCCAGATCAGCGAGCGATCGTGCACGCGAACATCGGCAAAACGCTGGTAAACCCGCTCCATCTTTTCGATCCCTTCCCGCAGGACCTCGCCGGTACGAAAAACCGCAGCATGATCTTGCATGGTTTTTTGCATTTCCAGGCGAATATCGGCCGTCGGCGAACTGCCATTGGCGTTGCGCAAGCGGTCCAGCCGCTCGACTATGTGGCTGCAGGATTTATCCGCCAGCGGCCGGCGCCGCGACTTTGGCTGCACGGTTTCACTGCAACGCCGGGCAGCGGCCCGTCCGAACACCACCAGGTCGAGCAGCGAATTCGAGCCCAGCCTGTTCGCCCCGTGTACCGAGACGCACGCTGCCTCACCGACCGCCATCAGGCCGGGCACCAGCGTATTGGCGTCGTCGCCCGATTTTGTTACCACCTCGCCATGCAAATTGGTGGGTATGCCACCCATGTTGTAATGCACCGTCGGCAAAACCGGGATCGGCGCACGCGTTACATCGACCCCGGCAAACACTCTTGCGGTCTCGGCGATGCCGGGGAGCTGCTCCTCGATCACCTCCGGACCGAGGTGCTCCAGGTGCAGAAAAATGTGATCCTTCTCCGGGCCTACGCCCCTGCCTTCGCGAATCTCGATGGTCATCGAGCGGCTGACCACGTCCCTGCTGGCAAGGTCCTTGGCGTTGGGGGCGTAACGCTCCATAAAGCGCTCGCCATCCGAGTTGGTCAGATAACCACCCTCGCCGCGTACGCCTTCGGTAATCAGCATGCCGGCACCGTACACGCCGGTCGGGTGGAACTGGATAAATTCAAGATCCTGCAACGGCAGACCGGCGCGCAAGACCATGCCACCGCCATCGCCGGTGCAAGTATGCGCGGATGTGCAGGAAAAGTAGGCGCGGCCATAGCCGCCGGTCGCCAGGATCGTTTGCTGGGCAATAAACCGGTGCAGAGTTCCATCGTCCAGGCACCAGGCGACCACGCCTCGGCACTCACCGTCCTCCATGATCAGGTCGATCGCAAAATACTCGATAAAAAAATCGGCGTCGTGTTTCAGCGCTTGCTGATACAGAGCGTGCAGCATCGCGTGGCCCGTTCGATCGGCGGCCGCGCAGGTACGCTGTGCCGTGCCCTTGCCAAAATGCGTGGTCATGCCGCCAAATGGCCGCTGGTAAATTCGCCCGTCTTCGGTCCTCGAAAATGGCACGCCGTAATGCTCAAGCTCGATAACGGCGTCCGCCGCCTCCTTGCACATGTATTCGATGGCATCCTGGTCGCCTAGCCAGTCCGACCCCTTGACCGTGTCATACATGTGCCAGCGCCAATCGTCTTCGCCCATGTTGCCAAGCGCCGCGCTAATCCCGCCTTGCGCCGAGACGGTGTGGCTGCGCGTCGGAAACACCTTGGTGATGCAGGCGGCAGAAAGGCCTTGTTCGACCAGGCCGAATGTAGCCCTGAGGCCTGCCCCCCCGGCCCCGACTACAACTACATCGTAATGATGATCGACGAATTCATAATCCGCACTCACGAAAGCCCTCCGACACTAATGCGCAATATGGAAATCACGCCGGCCATGGCCAGCAGCAAATGTACAAGAACGGATAACGAAAGACCGCCCGTTTTCAACCTGGGCGAACTGACATAGTCCTCGATCACGGCCTCCACACCGAGCTTCGAATGGTAGAGCAAGATCAGCACAAAGGCTGACAGCAACACGGCGTTGAGCGGACGAGCGAGCCAGGCCACTGTGCTGCCATGACCGAGATCGCCGGCAGCGGCGAGGGAAATCATGAACCAAAAGCCCAGCGGGATCAGCACGATCGCGGTGAGCCTCTGCCGCCACCAATGCCCGGTGCCCTTTTGCGCAGAGCCCGGGCCCATGACCTTGCCGAGCAGTGTACGCAGACTCACAGCAGCGCCGCCGGCAGATCGGTGACCGCGGCCCAGAAAGCGGCCCACATCAGCAAAGTGGCGATAAGGACCAGCCAGCCGGTGAGATAGGTACGCGTTAGTTCAAACCCCATACCCAGGTCCCAGAACAGGTGGCGAATACCATTGTTCAGATGATAGAAAAACGCCAGCGTGACACCCGCCAGCACGATCTGCCCGGGAACCGTGGCCAACATCCCCAGCCTCTGCAGCGCTTGCGGACCTTCCGCCAGCAACGCCAACCAGTAAACCAGGCCAACCGCCGAAACAGACAACGCGATACCGCTGAGCCGGTGGGCAAACGAGAGCAGCGAAGTCAATTGGGGTTTGTAGTGATAAAATGGTGACAGAGGCCGGTTGTCTTTCGCCATTAGCTGGTTCCTTTGCTGCTAAAATCGGCGAGTCGATGTCGCCATCTGTACACGACTAAAAATCGATGCAACGCCCCGCCTTTTCCCAGTCGCCGAAGCGCGTGGGTTCGGGGCCATCGCGACCGCCGATTTCTTTTGGCCCGGTTGCCTGCGGCTCATCGACCCGCGCCGCGCCGGTGGTTTCGCTCGCCATACCGGCAACCGGTAATTCCCCCCCCACGTCAGAATTATCAACGCTCGAAGGCCTGTCCTGGTGGCGGCTTGACATGCCCGGATTTTGCCAGAAAGCCATATTGTTTGCACCCTGCAAATGAGCCGTTAGCGACATGATATGGTTAGCTTGTTCATGATCAGGGATCGGCAAACGATGAGTCGAAAAATCAATTCAAACTGGCGCAGCCCGCTGTCCGGGACCAGCATCCTGTCGATCAGCGGCGCCGACACCGTCAGTTTTCTGCAAGGCCAGCTCAGCAACGATATGCATGCGCTGGACGACGCTCACTGCCAGCGGTCCGCTTATCACCAGCCAGACGGCCGCGTACTCGCGGTACCCCTGGTCCTGCTGCAAGGCAGCGAGGCCAGCCTGGTCCTGCCGACCGATATCGTCGAGGATATCCGCGAGCGCTTGTCGCGATACGTGTTGCGCGCCAAAGTGGAGTTCAGCGTCAGCGCCGGCCTGTGCGGCCTGAGCGGAGCGGATCTCACCGCCAAGCTGCCATCCATGCCAATACCCCAACCCGGTTGCGTGACCCGCACCGCCGGCGGACTGCTGCTCGCAGCCTACAGCAGCCAGCGGATTCTTGCCTGCGGGCCACCGGACAATGCGGACTGGCAGCTGATAGACGACGCCCTGGCCGAAGAGCCGGAAGCAGTGTGGCAACTGGCAGATATCCGCGACGGTATCCCGCAAGTGACCACCGCCAACCAGACACGCTATACCGCGCAAATGCTCAACCTCGACCTGATCGGCGCAATCAGTTTCAGCAAGGGCTGTTACGCGGGCCAGGAAATCATCGCCCGCACCCAAAACCTCGGAAAAATAAAACGCCGCCTGTGCCGCCTGGGAAGCGAAACCGAAATCGCCGGCGACGAGGTCAGTCTTGCGAACGGCAACAAGGTCGGTGAAATATTGAACCGCCAGAAATCTACCGGCAACGGCAAGCCCGCCTGGGAATACCTGGCAGTCATTCGCCTCGATCAGCGACAGGCGGGTCTATACAACGACGGCACGCCGTTAAGCCTCCTCGATCTGCCTTACGCCATACCAGACTAGAGCGGGAAAACAGCGGTCCACGAAACCCCAATCTCATGCCGACCACGTTTCCCACCACCATCATTGCCCATCGAGCGATCAAGCCTGACCAGGGCCGCCATCTGCCAGCATCGTTTTGTGGGCCGCTGTATTACCCACAGCTCGATTCGGAACGCAGTTCATCTAGCAGTGGGTAATACAGCGGCCCGCAAAACCCCCAATCTCATCCCGAAGGCGATCCACGATAATAAGCCGACTACGATTCAGGGCGCATATGCGGAAACAACACGACATCGCGAATCGATGCGGAATCGGTCAACAGCATGACCAGCCTGTCGATGCCAACGCCAAGCCCGCCAGTCGGGGGCATGCCGACCTCCAGCGCGCGGATGTAGTCACTGTCATAGAACATGGCCTCGCGGTCACCGGCATCTTTGAGCGCAACCTGCGCCTTGAATCTCGCCGCCTGCTCCTCCGGATCGTTGAGCTCGGAAAATCCATTGGCGATTTCGCGCCCGGCAATAAACAACTCGAAACGGTCCGTGAGGAACGGGTCGTTATCGTCGCAACGCGATAATGGCGATACTTCCGCCGGATATGAAGTGACAAAAGTGGGTTGTCGCAGTTTATCTTCAGCGGTCTTGTCAAAAATTTCAAACAACAGTTTGCCGGCGCCCGCTGCTTCGTCAACGGCGAGACCAAGCTCCGCGCAACGTGCCACCAGGGCATCACGGTTACGGGTCTTCGATTCGAGCAGCGGATTCTCGCCGATCACAGCCTGCTCCACGGTAATCCGCCGGAATGGCTTGCCGATCTCGATGGTCTCGCCCTGGTAGTCGATCTCCTCCTTGCCATGCAGAGCATCGGCGAGGCTGTGTATCAACGTCTCGGTCAGCGCCATGATATCTTCCCAATCGGCATAGGCCTGGTACAGCTCGAGCATCGTAAATTCCGGGTTGTGCTGCGTCGAAAGCCCCTCGTTGCGGAAATTGCGATTGACTTCGTACACCCGTTCGAAGCCGCCGACGACCAGCCTTTTCAGGTAAAGCTCAGGTGCGATCCGCAGATACAGCTCCATATCGAGCGCGTTGTGATGGGTGATAAAAGGACGCGCGACCGCCCCACCGGGGATAGCCTGCATCATCGGTGTCTCGACCTCCATGAACCCGAGGCTGTCGAGAAAATTTCGAATATGGGAGACGACCTTGGTGCGGGTCCGGAAGACCTGCCGCGACCGAGAGTTCATTACCAGGTCGAGATAGCGCTGACGGTAACGTGTCTCCTGATCCTGCAGACCATGAAATTTCTCTGGCAAGGGGCGTAAACATTTGCTGAGGATGCGGCACTCGACCGCCCGCACGCTAAGTTCGCCGGTCTTGGTCCTGAACAGCGGTCCACGGGCCGCGACTATATCGCCGAGATCCCAGCTTTTGAAATCCTGGTAGACGCCATCCGGCAATTCATCGCCCGTGAGAAAAATCTGGATCTGGCCGCTGCGGTCCTGCAGCTTGGCAAAAGAGACCTTGCCAATAACGCGTTTTGCCATCATGCGACCGGCAACAGCGACTTCGATATTTGCTTCCTTCAGTTTTTCACCATCGTGTTCGTCATACATTGCGTGCAACTGGCCGGCCAGCGCATCGCGGCGAAAATCATTCGGATAGGCGGGACCTTTTTCCCGCATCTGCTGTAACTTTCTCCGTCTCTCGGCAATCAGTTCGTGTTCGTTTTCTTCTGTCATCTATTTTGAGCCTTGGTGTTAGAGTCCTTGTTTCAAACTCGCTTCAATGAACTGGTCGAGATCGCCATCGAGCACGGCCTGAGTGTTTCCTGTTTCCACCGAGGTTCGCAAATCCTTTATCCGAGATTGATCGAGGACATAGGAGCGAATCTGGCTGCCCCAGCCGATATCCGATTTTCCGGCTTCGAGTTCTTCCGCGGCCGCGTTCTTTTTCTGCATCTCCAATTCGTAAAGCTTCGCCTTCAACTGTTTCATCGCCGTCGCCTTGTTTTTGTGCTGCGACCGGTCGTTCTGGCACTGGACAACGACTTTGGTCGGCAGATGAGTGATCCGGACCGCCGACTCGGTACGATTGACATGCTGGCCACCAGCCCCGCTCGCCCGATACACATCGATGCGCAGATCGGCCGGGTTGATCTCGATCTCGATTTCGTCGTCTATTTCCGGCGAAACAAAAACAGCGGCAAACGAGGTATGCCTGCGATTACCCGAATCGAAAGGCGACTTTCTGACCAGCCGATGGACACCGGTTTCGGTGCGCAACCAGCCATAGGCATAATCGCCCGAGACCCGGACGGTCGCGCTCTTGATACCGGCAACCTCACCGGCCGACAACTCGATGATTTCTGTCGTGAAACCGTGCGCCTCCCCCCAGCGCAGATACATTCGCAGCAACATATTGGCCCAGTCCTGGGCCTCGGTCCCGCCCGAACCGGATTGTATTTCGAGGAAAGCGTTGCTGACATCCAGCTCGCCGGAAAACATCCGCTGGAACTCCATCGCCGCCAACCGCCGGGTCAGTTCGCCAAGTTCCTCGGTGATCGACGAAACCGTTTCTTCGTCATCTTCGGCAACCGCCATTTCCAGCAATTCGAGATTATCCCGCAAGCCGCTGCTCAGGGCATCCAGGGTGCTGACGACCTCTTGCAGTCTGGCCCGCTCTTTACCCAGGCTTTGCGCCTTTTCGGGGTCGCCCCAGATATCAGGGTTTTCCAGCTCCCGGCTGACCTCTTCCAGTCTTTCTACTTTGTTCTCGTAGTCAAAGATACCCCCTCAGAGCCCGGCTGCGGCTCTGCAGGTCTGCTATCTGTTCCCTGAGCGGATTGATTTCCATGGCGGTCGCCGACTCTCCGGTTTTCAAAGGCGCGAATGTTAGCACGCGCGGGCGCTCTGCTCACTCGAGAGCTTGCATCTGGATCACATTGAGCTGAGCCTCGCGGCGACCACGAAACTCATTGACCTCAAGCCGGTATACCAGGCGCAGCCGGTTGCCGACATTGTCGGGCAAGGACTGGCTGAAGGCGATACCCCCCAGCGATCGTCCGCCCTTGGGTGCACGCAGCGTGAGCCGCAAGTGTGAGCCGCCAACGACCCGCTGCTCGATGAGTTCGAATTCACCGTCAAACTGCGGCTCCGGGAACCCCTGGCCCCACGGTCCGGCGTCTGCCATCAGTTCCGCCAGTGGCAGATCGAGATCACCCGCATCCAATTGCCCGTCGCTGAAGTGGAAGGCCTGTATATCCTCGATCCTGAGTTTCTCCCTGACCACCAGATCGAACGCCTCCGCGAACGACGCATACCGGTCACGCTCCAGGCTGAGGCCGGCTGCCATCGCATGACCACCGAACTTGCCGAGCAACCCGGGATGACTGGTCGCTATTTCATCGAGAACGTCACGTATATGCAGGGCTGGCACCGAGCGCGCCGAGCCTTTTAGTTCATCGCCCTGACCTGGGGCAAATGCGACCACCGGCCGGCTGAATTTCTCGCGAACGCGCGACGCGACCAGGCCAACCACGCCCTGGTGCCAGCCAGGATCGAACAGGCACATTCCCCAGGGGAGTTCGGCGCTTTGCTCCAGGGCCAGCCCATCGACGATAGCCAGCGCTTCCGCCGCCATCTTTTTTTCCAGTTCGCGCCGCTCCCGGTTCAATGCATCGAGACGGGCCGCAAGTATGCGGGCGGCCGGCACCTGGTCCGCCAGCAAACATTCCACGCCGATCGTCATGTCATCCAGCCGGCCGGCGGCATTGAGTCGCGGACCCACCGCAAAGCCGAGATCGCTGGCCCTGGCGCGCGCCGGTTGCCTGCCCGCCACTTCCAGCAAGGCGGTAATCCCCGCGCAACAGCGACCGCCCCTGATCCGCCGCAAGCCCTGCTCGATCAGGATACGGTTGTTCCGCTCCAGCGGGACCACATCGGCAACCGTGCCCAGGGCCACCAGGTCCAGCAGGCCGGCCGCAACGGCGGTGCCCGAGCCCAGTCGCCGTTCACAGGCGGCCAGTAAATAGAACGCGACGCCCACACCCGCCAGTGACTTGCCGCTGAAATTCTCTCCGCGAAGGTTTGGATTGAGAATGACATTGGCATCCGGCAACCGCGGCCCCGGCAGGTGATGATCCGTTACCAGCACGTCGATACCCATTTTTCTTGCCAGGGCAACGCCGTCGATGCTTGAGATGCCATTGTCCACGGTAACGATCAGACCCGGATTCTGCTGGCCGGCTATCTCGACTATTGCCGGCGTCAATCCATAACCGAGCAAAAACCGCTCGGGCAACAGGTAGCTTAGCCTGGCGAATCCCAGTTCCTTCAGGCCTCTCATCAACAGGGCGGTTGCAGTCGCGCCATCGGCGTCGAAATCGCCAACGATCAAAACCAGCGAATTTTTTTGCCGGTGCGCAAGCAACAAGTCGACCGCCTGCCCGGTACCCCCGAGATCACCGACCGGCAACAAGCCGCTCAGCGACAAGTCCAGCTGGCGTGGCTCGCCAACGCCGCGCCCCAGGTAAATACGTTTCAGGACCGGATGCATGTCCGCCGGCAGGAGATCTTCGACGGCAAGCAGGCGGTTTCGAATTTCCATTATTTTAGCTCATCATAAAATCCGGCAGAACAATCCTGCATTGGATAAAATAACCATGCTGTCACCAGGCGGACGGAGCATAGCAGAGGCAACATCGATTGAAGATCGTTCCTGACAACGCTGGCGAAGGCTTGCTGGTGCGCTCATACGAGCGCGGCCGTATCCGTGTCCGCGACCAATACCATGACTGCCCGCTGATTATCGACCGGCAAGGCGTGCAGGCGTGGATCGCCGAGGCCATTGAAACCCTGGACCTGGCGCAACTCGAATCCGCGCTGGCGCACCGGCCGGAGATTATCCTGCTCGGTTGCGGCCCGGTGCGCATCCAACCCCCCCCACGGCTGATTGCCGATCTTGCCGCCCGCGGCATCGGGCTTGAAGCGATGGACAGCGGCGCAGCCTGCCGCACTTATAATATCCTGACCTGCGAAAATCGAAGCGTGGTCGCCGCGTTACTGGCGTAGGAGCCTCTGGCTCAGAAGCGTGGTTGCCAAACCAGCATCAGTCGAACACGGCTTCGCTGCGGATTCCTTCTGATTCCATGGCTTTGCGGAGCGTCGCCAGCGCATCCATCTGGATCTGCCTCGCCCGCTCCCGCGTCACACCGATCTCCGCGCCGACTTTCTCCAGCGTCGTACGCTCGTAACCGTGCAAGCCAAAGCGCCTTTCCACGACTGCCAGTTGCTTGTCGCTCAAGCATTTCAGCCAGTGCTCCAGCACGTCGTGAACATTCTGTTGCTGCACGCTGGCGGACGGATCGATTTTCTCTGCGCTGTCGGGTATGCGCTCGAGCAAACATCTCTCGCCCCCGTTTATCGATGGCAGGCAGGACGAACAGATATTTTGATTGAGCTCCAGCACCCGTTCGACATCCGCCTGCTCTTTGTCCACCGAGGCGGCGATTTCCGCATTGGTCGGCGGCCGGTCCAGATTCTGGGCAAGCCGGTGGGAGGCCCGCAGACAGTTGTTGATTTGCTTGACAATATGAATGGGCAGGCGAATGGTCCGCGTCTGGTTCATCAGCGCTCGTTCGATGGTTTGCCTGATCCACCAGGTCGCATAAGTGGAAAATCGAAAGCCCTTCTCCGGATCAAACTTGCCGACCGCGTGCATTAGCCCGAGATTGCCCTCCTCGATCAGGTCCAGCAGCGGCAAACCCCGATTGATATATCGTCGAGAAATCCTGACCACCAGACGCAGATTGCTTTCAATCATCCGCTTGCGGGCAGCTTCGTCCCCGCGCAGGACACGGCGGCCAAAAAATACCTCTTCCTTGGCGCTCAGCAATGGGGAATAACCAATTTCGCTAAGATACAAGCGGGTTGCGTCTCGCTGTGACCGGGTCATGATCGTTGCCGGCAGCCGCCCGGCCGCCCGCGCTCTTTCCCGGCCAATCGCACCGGCCGTACGCAGGGGGACGCCTCCGGCTAGCGTGGTCAGTGCAGTCCTGCCGCGACACGGGTTCGCCGCCAGTCTGGTGCGTTTTCTCGCCACTATTCCCACCCTGGTATTAATACCAGGCGGCACACCATGGCGCCTGCGGCCGGCCACTATCGAGTTGGCAAGTATCTGGTCGGATCGACCGGTTTGCCATCGATCCGAATCTCGAAATGCAGCATCGGGCGCTTGCCTGGGCCTTTCCCCATGCGGGCAATTTGCTGTCCCTTGCTGACTTTGTCGCCCTGTGAAACGAGCAACTCGGAGTTATATCCGTATGCGCTGAGAAAGGTGTTGTTATGTTTGATGATAATAAGCTGGCCGTATCCTATAAGTCCACTGCCTGAGTAGACCACATGCCCCGCAGCGGCCGCTTTCACTGGCGCACGATCCGTGCCGGCGATATCGAGCCCCTTGCCGATTGCACCGACGGCGCCAAAACTGGACAGAATCCTGCCTTTGACGGGCCATATCCACTCCGGTGTGGCAGCTGCCGGCGGCGGCTTCCCGGGTAGCGGGGATTTTTCCCGTCCGCGCGCCGGCGGCCGCGTTTTTGCCGTGCTGGCTACCGTACTGCCCGGAGGCCGCCTGAGAACCAGGACCTGCCCCGGAAATATGCTATAGCCACCGCCAAGGCGGTTCCAGCGCGCCAGTTCACGGTAATCCAGCCCGTACCGCCAGGCGATCCCGTAAACCGTGTCGCCGGCACGGACCGTGTAACTGTCCCGCTCACGGTTTCGCCATTGCTCGCCGGCACAGCCTGACAACTCCGTAAAAACCAGCACGGCGGCCAACCAGAGGATGATCCGTCGTTTTGTCATCGAAAATAAAAAAACGCCGCTACCACCAGTGCCACGCAGGTCCATCCGATGGTATCAATGTGTCGTCGCAGGCGGCGTTCCATCGCTGGCCCACCCCAGCGGATCAGACCGGCGACCAGAAAAAACCGGCTGCTGCGGCCAGCCACCGATGCCATGACAAAACCGGCCAGCGGCATTCCCGTTGCCCCGGCGGCAATCGTAAAAAGCTTATAGGGAATCGGCGAAAACCCCGCTATCAAGACTGCCCAGAACCCCCATTGTTCAAACCAGTCACGCACCGTCTGATAATTATCCCAGTACCCCAGATCCCGCAGCAGCGGTTCCGCCAGGTCCAGCGCGTAAAAACCGATCGCATAACCGGCCAGGCCGCCGGCCACCGACGCCAATGAGGTGATCAGTGCGAAACGCAGCGCACGATCCGGCCGCGCCAGACTCATCGGCGCAAGCATCACATCGGGCGGTACCGGGAAAAAAGAAGACTCGGCGAAACTCAGACCGGCCAGGTACCACGGCGCGGAATCGTGGCGCGACCAGCGGAGGACGCGATCATAAATCGGCCCAAACAGCCTCACCGAATCTTACCTTCCAGCAAGGGCACGAAGCTCACCAGGCCCAGCGACTGTCTTTCGACCTTGCCATCGTTGCGCCGAGTCAACTGCAGCAACTCCTGCCCACCCCGACCGCCGACCGGGATGATCAGGCGTCCATCGATCGCCAGTTGGTCTATCAGGTCCTGTGGAATGGATGCGGGCGCCGCCGCAACCAGGATTCCATCGAACGGCGCCTCCTCCAGCCATCCATGCCAACCATCGCCGTGCTTGAAGCGGACGTTTTTGATGCCCAGCTCAAACAAGGTTTGCCGTGCTCTTTGCAACAGGGGCGCGAGCCTTTCAATGCTGTAAATCTGACCGACCAGCGGTGCCAGGACCGCGGTCTGGTAGCCACAACCGGTGCCCACCTCAAGAATTTTCTGCAACGGCCCGCCGCTTAGCAGCGCCTCGGTCATGCGCGCGACCACATAAGGTTGTGAAATCGTCTGGCTGTGGCCTATGGGTAGTGCGGTATCTTCGTATGCGCGGCTGGCGAGCGCCTCGTCGACAAACAGATGCCGCGGTACATTGCGTATTCTTTCGAGGACTTCGGTATTGGCAATCCCGCCGGCCTGCAGCCGTTTGATCAACCGGTCCCTGGTCCGCGCCGAGGTCATGCCAATCCCGCTGACATTACGCAAGCTCACGACGTTTCTTCCAGCCACTGACCCAGCTTGTCGAGAGCCGCGTGCCGGGTCAGATCCACCTGCAACGGCGTAATCGAAACCCGACCTGCTGCGACCGCGTAAAAATCCGTACCCGGACCGGCGTCCTGACCGACACCGGGAGGTCCAACCCAGAAAATCTCTTTGCCTTTCGGATCCTTGCTGCGAATCACCGGTTCCGCGCGATGCCGGTAACCCAGGCGCGTCACCACCGAGGATGAGATTTTTTCGTAGGCCAGGTCGGGCACGTTGATATTCAATATGGTATCGGCAGGCAGCGGTTTCTCAGTCAGCCGAATCAGCAAATCCCTGGCGACCCGGGCGGCAGTCTCGAACAAGCGGCTGCCGCCGCCGACCAGCGACAGCGCCATTGTCGGCAAGCCTAGGAAACGCCCTTCCATGGCCGCGGCCACGGTGCCGGAATACAGCACATCGTCCCCGAGGTTGGCGCCATCGTTGATCCCCGAAATGACCATGTCCGGCTCGGTATCGAGCAAACCCGTAATCGCCAGATGCACACAATCGGTTGGCGTCCCCTCGACATAGAACACACCCGGCCCCGCCTGGTGCACACGCAGCGGCATATCCAGCGTCAGCGAGTTGCTGGCGCCACTGCGATTGCGGTCGGGTGCAACGATGGTGATCTCCGCCAGATCGGCAATAGCCTCCGCCAGGCAACGCAGCCCCGGCGCCAGGTAACCGTCATCATTGCTCAGAAGAATATTCAAGCCGCGCGTCCCTTTGCGGTTTCATACGACGAACGCCGGGTGCGTATGGTCATGGTCATTGGCTGCCTACTATACTGGAAAGCACATCGGCCAACTATCAACGGCGGTTGACGGCGGACCGATGACGCCAGTACGGGCACAGGATTCCCAGGTGACACGATGAGCGGACACGATGACGAAAAATCCCGGTTTCACAAAGCGATGCAGGATGTACGTCAATTGGCGGACAAGCAGCGCGTCGAACACGGCAAGCCGAAACCCAAAGCGACCGCCAGATTCACCCGCCGCGACAACGCAGAAGTCATGCGGCAAAGCCTGAGCGGTCCACCGCTGCCCGGCGAGATACAGACCGGCGAAGAAATGATCTATGCCCGCCCCGGCTTGCCAGGCAAAGTCATGCGTAAACTGCGCCGCGGCCAGTATGCGATTGAAAGCGAATGCGATCTGCACGGGCTGACCGCCGAGCAGGCGAAACATGTGCTGGTGGAATTTATCGACGAGTGCCTGACCATGGGTTCGCGCTGCGTGCGCGTTGTCCACGGCAAGGGGCGCGGTTCAGGCGCCGCCGGCCCGGTGATCAAGCCACTGGTGGGTAGTTACCTGCGTCGGCGGGCCGAGGTTCTGGCCTATGCCACAACACTGCCGGCCCACGGAGGCAACGGCGCAGTCTACGTACTGCTGAAATAACCATTGACGTATCACGGCTGTCGGGGTCGCCATCTGTCAGTATAGTCTCATGTCGACCGCGGGTTACCCCTTCTTCTTGGCAAGCGAAGAAACCAGCTCACCAAGGACCGTCTGGGTCTCCTCGCTGAACCAACCATCGGTGATCGCCTCGACCATGCTTTCATCCAGCCGATCAAAAATATCCAGTAATGGCTGACGGGCGATCTTGCGGGTCACCAGCATCGCGCGCCTGGGCACACCGAGCATCCTGCGTAACCTGCCAAGCGCAGTCGCCACCACATCGTCGGGTTCGACGAGCTCATCGACCAGCCCGCAGGCGAGCGCTTCAGCGGAGCTGATCAACTCGCCGACCACGACCAGCCTTTCCGCCTCTCGCTGGCCGAGCAGCAAACGATAGGCATAAAAAATCAACGGCGGCAGGGCCAGCCCGACCGCCACCTCATTGAGCCCCATCCGAAAATCGCCCTTGGCTGCGATGCGCCGGTCACAAAAAATTGCGAGAACCGTGCCTCCAGCCGGATTGTGGCCGCCGATCGCGGCGAAAACCGGTACCGGAAAACCCGCCAGCGTTTTCAGAACGCGAAAAAAACTCCGCCAGAATTCCGCGATCGCCTGCCGCTCCAGCAGCAACAGGGACGGAATATCGAGCCCGGCCGAAAACAAACCCTGCCGCCCGGACAGCACGACTCCCGAGACCTCGTCATCGGCTGCTTTTTTCAGCGCGGCGTGAATCGCCAGCATCATCGGCGCGTCGATCGCGTTGACCGGCGGCCGCGCCAGGCGGATTTCCCGAATATCGTCGTGATCAATCTGTTCCAGCATTCTTGGCTCCCCTTATCACCAGCCGCCGGTAATTTCTGCGCCCCGCGACACAAAGAATTATCGCCGAACAATCAGACCTCGGCATCGGTTTTTCTGCGCAACAGCACGACCGCGTGCGCCGCAATGGCCTCGCCCCGACCGACCGCGCCGACCCCTTCCGCGGTCGTCGCTTTGACATTGATCCGGTCAACCGTGACCCCCAGATCTTCGGCAATGCGCTCGCACATTCTGTTGCGGTAAAGGCCGATCCGCGGCGCTTCGCAGATCAACGTCAGATCGGCATTTTCCAATTCGTAATTCTGGTGGCCCATCAGTTCCGCGATCAAGCACAGAAACTCCCGGCTCACGGTATCGCGCCAGTGTTCAGCCTGGTCCGAAAAATGCTGCCCGATATCGCCCTGGCACATTGCACCCAGCAAGGCATCGCACAAGGCATGAATTAAGACATCACCATCAGAATGCGCTATAATCTGTTGATTATGTGGCATTTCTACACCCGCTAATCGAATGCTGACGGCCGTCCCGACCGCGCCAAAGCGGTGTAAATCATAACCATGACCGATCCGCATCAATTCCTCCCTTGTCCGGCCAGTATGGCCTGCGCCAATGCCAGGTCCGCGGGCTCGGTCACCTTGATATTGTCGCGGCGGCCTTCGACCAGCAACGGCCGATGACCGGCCAGCTCCATCGCGGCAGCCTCATCGCCCAGCACTTTTCCCGCTTTCCGCGCGGCTTCCAGCGCCCGACGCAGCAGGCCATACGGGAAAACTTGCGGGGTCATCGCCTGCCACAAACCCTGGCGGTCCATCGTCGACACCGCCCGCGCCTGGCTGCCGACGCCGGATGCTTTTTTCAGCGTGTCCATGACCCGGCTCGCCAGCAAGCCACCGGTGCCGTCAGCCCCGGTCGATTCGGTCAGTAGTCTACGCAAATCGTCCACGCAAAGGCAGGGCCTCGCCGCATCGTGGACCAACACCCAGTCATGCTCACTGGCCTCATCTTGCAAAGCCTGTACAGCATTGATCACGGAATGCATTCTCTCGGCGCCACCGGCAACCGTCCTGACCGGCAACGGCAGTTGCCCGCTGATGCCGGCAAACCAGCGGTCGCCGTCATCGATCGCCAGCACCGTGCCAGACAGGTTGCCCCAATCGGCAAAGGCCTGCAACGCATGCGCAAGCATGCAGCGGCCGCCGATCTCCCGGTATTGTTTCGGCAGCTCTGCGCCGAGTCGCCGGCCGGTCCCGGCCGCGGGCACCACCAGCCAAAAACGCGGCTCGTTCATGGTTTTTCATCCGCCGCGTCCGCATTGCCCGTTGCGGGCTCTGTGGCCGGGTATTCATCGCCGACGATCTGAAAAAAGGTTTCCTGATCGCGAATCATGCCCAGATCGCTGCGCGCCCGTTCCTCGACCGCGTCCTTGCCTTGTCGAAGATCGCGCACTTCCGCTTCCAGCGCGTCATTGCGTCGTTCCAGCTCGATGTTGCGTGCGGCTTGTTCACTGACCAGTTCCCGCAACCGCCACATTTCCTGCATGCCCTCATCGCTGATCCACAGGCGATACTGAAGCAACAAGAACAGCACCAGCAGGATTACTAAGAGATAGCGCATAAATCCCACGCCGCCGGCTTACTACGCCCGGAAAGCGGCGCGCCCCGGATAGTGCGCCCGCTCACCGAGTTCTTCCTCGATACGCAACAACTGGTTGTATTTTGCCATCCGGTCGGACCGGCACAGCGAGCCGGTCTTGATTTGCGTGGCCGCCGTCGCCACCGCGATATCGGCGATCGTGGCATCGGCGGTCTCACCCGAGCGGTGAGAAATCACCGCTGCGTAGCCGGCATCGTCCGCCATGCGGATTGCCGCCAGCGTTTCGCTAAGCGTGCCTATCTGGTTCGGCTTTATCAGGATCGCATTGGCAATACCCCGTTCGATACCCTGCGCCAGAATTTTCGTATTGGTCACAAAAATATCGTCGCCGACCAATTGAATCTTCCCGCCCAGCGCCGCGCTGTGAATTTTCCAGCCGTCCCAATCGCTCTCGGCCATGCCGTCTTCAATGCTGATGATGGGGTAGCGGTCCGCGAGACCAGCGAGATAATCGGAAAATCCGGCCGCATCGAATTGCCGGTTTTCCGATGCCAACGTATACACGCCGTCGGCAAAAATCTCGGAACTCGCCACATCCAGACCCAGGAAAATATCCTTGCCGGCCTCGAACCCGGCTTGTTCGATTGCCTGCATGACGATTTCCAGGGCCGCCTCGTTGGATGGCAGGTCGGGCGCAAAACCACCCTCGTCGCCGACCGCGGTGCTCAGTCCCTTGCCGTGCAATACCGACTTCAGCGTATGAAAAACTTCGACGCCATAACGCAGCGCCTCGGCAAAAACGGGCGCCCCCAGCGGCAGAATCATGAATTCCTGGATATCCACGCTGTTATCCGCATGCGCGCCACCGTTGATGATGTTCATCATCGGCACCGGCATGCCGCAAGCCTCATCGCCGCCCAGGTAACGGAACAGCGGCAGGCGAGCGCTGTCAGCAGCGGCTTTTGCCGTGGCCAGCGAGACGGCCAGCAGCGCGTTAGCGCCCAGGCGCGCCTTGTTCACGCTGCCATCCAAAGCGCACAGGCAATCGTCTATCGCCTGCTGGTCACTCGCCTCGGCGCCGTTCAGCGCAGCGGCAATTTCACCATTCACATGGGCCACCGCCGTCAACACGCCTTTACCGAGATACCGGTTCTTATCGCCGTCGCGCAATTCGACTGCTTCCCGGGCGCCGGTCGAAGCGCCCGATGGCACAATCGCCCTGCCAAAGCCGCCGTCGTCCAGGCGGACATCGGCCTCGACCGTGGGATTGCCACGTGAATCAATGACTTCGCGTCCGCGAATCTCAACGATTTTGCTCATTGATCAGCCTTTTCCGAATCTCACTATGCGCCTGGCTATCAGGCTGGATCCGATCGACCCCTAACACCGGAGCAGCGGTTGCTCCTCCATCGGCGTCGCTTTGACTACCCGATCCAGTTCCGTCAGGACCGCGAGCAAAGCCTCCATCCGCTCCAGCGGCCAAGCATTGGGACCATCGCTAAGCGCTTTATCCGGATTGGGATGGGT
The DNA here is from genome assembly GCA_022572885.1 of Pseudomonadota bacterium. Lineage (NCBI taxonomy): Bacteria > Pseudomonadati > Pseudomonadota > Pseudomonadota bacterium. The sequence continues at coordinate 20,172 of JACZVC010000016.1, forward strand.
CTCCATGAACAGACCGGACACCCCGGCCGCAACCGCGGCGCGTGCCAGCACCGGGATAAATTCTCGCTGCCCGCCGGATGCACTGCCTTTGCCACCGGGTAACTGCACCGAGTGCGTTGCGTCAAAAACGACCGGGCAGCCGGTGCCGCGCATTACCGCCAGTGAGCGCATATCGGACACCAGGTTGTTATAACCGAAACTGAAGCCGCGCTCACAAACCATGATGGCTTCGTTACCGGTCGAGCGCGCCTTTTCCACAACATTGACCATTTCCCACGGCGACAGGAACTGCCCTTTCTTGATATTCACCGGCTTGTTCTGGCTCGCAACGTTTACGATGAAATTGGTCTGCCGGCACAGGAAAGCCGGTGTCTGCATCACATCCACGACCGCGGCCACTTCATCCAGCGGCGTATCTTCGTGCACATCGGTCAGTACCGGCACTTTGAGCTGGTCGCGTATTTCGGCAAGAATCCGCAATCCTTTCTCGATACCCAGCCCACGGTAGCTGCCCACCGACGTGCGGTTCGCCTTGTCGAAAGACGATTTGAAAATAAACGGCACCGACAGCCGCTTGCAGATTTCCTGCATGCGCCCGGCGGTTTCAAGATTGAGCTCCAGGCTCTCTATTACGCAGGGCCCGGCGATCAAAAACAGCGGTTGGTCTATGCCAACCTTGAAATCGCAAAGCTTCACGCGTGTACAGCCTCGGGCATCTGTTCAAGGTGGAAGCTACGCGCGGCTTTGACAAAGCCGGCGAACAGTGGGTGCCCGTCGCGCGGCGTCGAGGTAAATTCCGGGTGAAACTGACAGGCGACGAACCAGGGATGTTCGGGGATTTCGATCATCTCAACGAGGCCGTCGATCGACAGGCCGGAAAACAACATGCCCGCGTCTTCCAGTCGTTGCATATAGTTGTTGTTGAATTCGTAGCGGTGGCGGTGGCGCTCCATGATGGTTTCGCTGCCATAGATGAGCTGCACCTGCGAACCGGTCTTCAGCCGGCATTCCTGTGCGCCCAGACGCATGCTGCCGCCGAGGTCCGAATCTTCGTCGCGCTCCTCGATCTGGCCACCCAGGTCCTGCCATTCAGTCAGCAATGCGATTACCGGATGCGGCGTGCCCGGTTTGAATTCAGAGCTGTGTGCGTCGTCCAGCCCGGCGACGTTCCTGGCGAATTCGATCACGGCAACCTGCAAGCCCAGGCAAATGCCCAGGAAAGGGACGCTGTTTTCGCGCGCGTACTGTGCCGCGATGATTTTCCCTTTGACACCGCGCTCGCCAAAGCCGCCCGGAATCAGGATCGCATCCATGCCCACCAGCGCAGACACCTCACCATCGTCCAGCCTGTGTGCCTCGATGTAATGAATATTGACTCGCGTGCGGGTTTTTAACCCGGCGTGGGTCAGCGCCTCGCTAAGCGAAAGATACGAATCCTTGAAATCCACATATTTGCCAACCAATGCAACGCTGATTTCAGCCTCCGTGTTTATCTTGGCGTCGACAACCGCCTGCCACTCGCTGAGGTCGACCGGACCTGCATCGAGCCCCAGTTTTTTGGCGACGATCTCGTCCAGACCTTGTTCATGCAGGAGCATCGGGATCTTGTAGATGTCATCCGAATCCACGCAGGAAATAACCGCTTTTTCAGCAACATTGGTAAACAACGCGATCTTGCGCCGCTGCTCACCCGAGATCGGACGGTCTGAACGGCAAATCAGCACATCGGGCTGGATACCGATAGAACGCAGCTCCTTGACCGAGTGCTGTGTGGGTTTGGTTTTCATTTCCGATGAGGTTGCGATGTACGGGACCAAGGTAAGGTGCATGTAGAGCACATGCTCCGGCCCCAGCTCCACACCGAGCTGACGAATGGCTTCCAAAAACGGCAGCGACTCGATATCGCCAACGGTACCACCGATTTCCACCATGCAAACATCGGCATCGCCGGCGCCGCGCAGCACGCATTCCTTGATCTCGTCGGTGATATGAGGAATAACCTGGACGGTCGCGCCCAGGTATTCGCCACGCCGTTCCTTGGCGATCACGGACTCATAGATCTTGCCGGTGGTAAAATTGCTGTCGCGGGTCGTGGTCGTGCGCACAAAACGCTCGTAATGGCCGAGATCGAGATCGGTTTCCGTGCCATCGCGGGTGACAAAAACCTCACCGTGCTGGAAAGGGCTCATGGTGCCTGGATCCACGTTGATATACGGGTCCAGCTTCATCATGCTGATTTTCAGCCCGCGCGCTTCCAGGATCGCGCCCAGTGAAGCCGCCGCAATTCCTTTACCCAGAGAGGAAACTACACCACCAGTAACAAAAACAAATCGGGTCATAAATAAATCCACTGCAGAAAAAAATTGGAGCCCTGTGCGGACTCCTACAGCGAGACCTGCGATTGTTCTCGGCGGATCCCGAACCGGTCATGTGGTCGGTACTAGAAAATACCAGAAGCCGGCCTGCGCGACAATCAGGAATTCACATCCGGCGCCCGCAACCAGCGAATAACCCGGCCATCTTCACCCGCTCTTGCCAGCCATTCTTCGGCGCAGCCTATACCCGGCACCCAGACCAGCCGATCCGCGCAAAAAACCAGGGGCAGCCGGGACCTCATCCATGGCGGAATCCCTTTTTCCTGCAGCCATTTTTTCAGCGGCTTCCGCCTGCCGCCCGCGGGCCGGAAGCGCTCGCCGCCGGCCCGGAAACGCACCGTGCAGTGACGTTCGAGTAAGTGTTTCGCTATTACACCATTGCCGCAAGCCGAGTCCGCCGGAGCCAATTCGAGTTGTCCCATGGTTCCTGGCAGGGACAGCGGTTTGTCCGTATCCCAATCCAGCGCCTGGTCCGGCGCTTCGCCCAGGGAAGGCATCAGGTAAAGCCTGTCGCGATAGCGCCTGAGTTCCGTATCGCGCCACCGCACCACCGGCTCGGCATCGGCCCTGGCGGGAACCACACTATCGATGATTTCGGCCAGGCGACCGTGACCCGGCACCGGGTAGCCCTCGGTCCTGATCCAGTAACGCAGCAGGTTGCGTATCCGACCGGCACTGAGTCCGGCGAATTTTTCGGTCGGCAGCACGGCAGCGAGGTAAGCGGTCTCGGCCAGCGGGTCGCCAAGATCCTGCTTGGCCAACTCGGCCAGCACAGACTCAGCCTCGGCACAATGCGCCGCACTGCGGGCCGCGCTACCGGCAACCGCTGGCCAGCGTTCCCGCAGCAAGGGCAGGATCCGGTGACGCAGGTAATTGCGGTCAAACTGCTGGTTCTGGTTGCTGCTGTCTTCGCACCAGCTCACCGCGTTCCGCCGTGCCCAATCGCACAGTTCATCCCGGCTGACTGACAACAGCGGCCGCAGCAGCAGGCCCGGGCCCAGATCGCGAACCACCGGCATCGCGGCCAGCCCCGCCGGGCCGGCGCCGCGCATGAGTTGCAGCAGGAAAGTCTCCAGTTGGTCGTCGAGGTGGTGTGCGCAGACCAGGACTTCGCCGTCAGCCATGGCGTCTGCCAGCGCACGATAACGAGCGTCGCGAGCCGTGGCTTCCAGACCGCCTGGCGCATCCTCTGCAACAGTAATTCGGATCGCCGAAAAATCCACTGCCAGCTTTTGCGCAACAGCCTGCGCCGCCGACTGCCACCGGTCAGCGTCGGCGTACAGTCCGTGGTTGACATGTATGGCTCGCAATGCGGCATCCGGCCATTCCGCGATGATCGATGTCATCAACGCCAACAACACGCTGGAATCGAGACCGCCGCTGAAGGCAATGCAATACCGGCTGCGCCGGGGATCGGCCAGATGCGCGGCGAGCACCTGGCGTAACCGGGCGGCCAGGTTTTCGCTGCCGGGGGTCATGATTGGCTAATCCGCGGTTTCCTTGTAGAGGCCGAAGTTCATCAATCGCCGATACCGCTGCTCCAGTAATTCGTCCGTGTTATGACCGGTTAGTGCCTCGAGGTTGTGCAACAGGGAATTTTTCAAGGCTTCGACCATCGCATCGGGATCCCGGTGTGCGCCACCGAGCGGTTCGCCGATAATTTCATCGACCAGGTCCAGCTTGGCCAACCGGTCCGCGGTGATGCCCATGGCTTCCGCGGCAACCTCCGCCTTGTCCGCGGTCTTCCAGAGTATGGACGCACAGCCTTCGGGAGAAATCACCGAGTAAATGCTGTATTCGAGCATCAACAGGCGATCGCAAACGCCGATGGCCAAGGCACCGCCAGAGCCCCCCTCGCCGATGACAACCGCCAGGATGGGCGTACGCAGGCCAGCCATTTCATACAGGTTGCGCGCGATCGCGTCGCTTTGCCCGCGCTCTTCGGCGCCGACGCCCGGATAGGCGCCCGGCGTATCGATCAGCGTAATGACCGGCAGCGAAAATCGTTCGGCCATGCGCATCAGGCGCAAGGCCTTGCGATAACCTTCGGGCTTCGGCATGCCGTAGTTACGATACACCCGCTGTTTGGTGTCGCGGCCTTTTTGATGGCCAATGACCATGACCGGCCGGCCGTCCAGCCGCGCCAAACCGCCAACAATCGCGGGATCGTCCGCAAACATACGGTCACCGGATAATTCCTGAAAATCGGTAAATATTTTTGCCAGGTAATCGTTCGTGTACGGCCGTTGCGGATGGCGCGCAAGCTGGGTGACCTGCCAGGCGGTCAACCCGGAAAAAATCGACTGGGTCAGCGAACGGCTCTTTTCCTCAAGCCGGTTTATTTCCTCGCTGATATTAATATCAGCGTCGCTGCCGACATGGCGAAGTTCTTCGATCTTCGCCTCGAGCTCGGCGATCGGTTGCTCAAAATCGAGAAATCTCAGATCCATGCTGTACACCGCAAAAAACAGACACCCACATTACCGATACAGCTAGGCCCGTACAAGCCCGGCTGGCGGGTCCGTTTTCCGGGCCAGCCCGGCCCTTTGAGGGTGTCCTACAACGGTGGCGGATAGACCAGCTTCAGGTGTTCCCCGCCAACCAGTTTATCCAGTTTGTCCAGCAATTCACGGGTTGGCCGGATCTGCCAGTCGTCGCCGAGCGCCAGCAAGGCCTTGGCGCCGCTACCGGTATATCTCACCCAGACACCGCAATGGCCATCAAGATAGGGCCGCAACGTCCCCTTCAGTTCATGCACGAACTGCTGTCCGTCCTGCTGCCCCTGCCACTCGATGATCAACTTTTTCGCCATTTGCTCCCTGGCTGCGTCGATATCCTGAATTTTCTTAGCGCTAATCTGCCAGCTATTGCTGAAATCGTCGTACCGCAGGCCGCCGTGAATCAACAGCACTGCCTTGACCTGCAAGAGATGCCCGAACTCCTGGTAAGCCTCTTCGAAAAGGGTTACTTCCACCCGCCCGCTACGATCATCCAGCTGCAAGGTAACCCGGTTGCCGCGCTTGCCCATTTTCAGCACCACCCCCGCGACCGTGACCTTGCGGACGATTGCGTATTGATGGCGGCCGTTTCCCACTGGCTGGCCATCGCCCAGGTCGGCAATCCGGCTGCCGACCAACTGCGGCAAGTCTCTTTCATAGCGCGTGATCGGGTGACCGGTGAGATAAAGACCCAGGGTGTCAAATTCGCCATCCAGCCGCTCTTTCTCGCTCCATTCAGGTGGGTGGTCCTGCTGATGCCTGCCAATCAGCGGAACCGGCAGCTCGTCGATTTGCGGGCCCGGCCCGCTGAACCCGAACATGTCGTCCTGACCGGCTGCGCTGGCTTTGGCATCCTGTACGGCGAGCTTCATCGCGGCCGGCAATTGCGCCAGCAGCGCGGCGCGGCCGACCCCCAGGCTATCCATCGCGCCCGAGCGGATCAGTGCCTCCATAACGCGCCTGTTGAGCTTTTGCAGATCGACCCGCTGGCACAGATCGACGATACCGGCAAACGCGCCACCTGCCGATCGTTCCGCAATCAGGCCCTCGAGCGCGCCGCGCCCAACGCCTTTGATCGCGCCCAGGCCATAGCGGATGGTGCGCGGGCCGGAGACCACGAAGGCATAACCGGAATGGTTGATGTCAGGTACCGCGACTTCGATATCCATGGCTGCGCATTCATCGATCAGCGTCACCACTTTGTCGGTGTTGTCCATGTCCGTCGACAGCACCGCGGCCATGAATGCTGCGGGGTAATGCGCTTTCAGCCACGCGGTGCGATAAGCAAGCACGGCATAAGCGGCCGAATGGGACTTGTTGAACCCGTAACCGGCAAATTTCTCCATCAGATCGAATATGAATGTGGCGAGTTCCGTATCGACCCCTGCCTGCTCGGCGCCACGCAGGAAAACTCCCCGTTGCTTGGCCATTTCTTCCGGCTTTTTCTTGCCCATCGCGCGCCTTAAAAGGTCGGCTTCACCCAGGCTGTAACCGGCCAGCACCTGCGCGATCTGCATGACCTGTTCCTGGTAGAGAATTACGCCATAGGTGGGCTCGAGTATGGGCTTCAGGTCGGGGTGGAAATAATCGATCTTGGTCTTGTCGGCGGCGTGCTTGCGGTTGATGAAGTCATCGACCATACCCGACTGAAGCGGCCCCGGCCTGAATAAGGCCACCAACGCCACGATCTCGCCAAAATTATCGGGCTGCAAGCGTTTGATGAGATCCTTCATGCCGCGAGACTCGAGCTGAAATACAGCCACGGTCCGACATTTCTTGAGCAAGTCGTAGGTCGCGGAATCCTGCAGGTCGATCGCATCGATATCCAGCGGCGGCTCTCCCGACTCCCGCCGCTGACCGTTAATTATTTTGACCGCCCGATCGATGACGGTCAGCGTACGCAAGCCGAGAAAATCGAACTTGACCAACCCGCAGGCTTCGACGTCGTCCTTGTCGAACTGGGTAACCACATTGGCGCCGCCTTCTTCGCAATACAGCGGCGCGTAGTCGGTCAAGGGTCTGGGTGCAATCACCACGCCACCGGCGTGTTTGCCGGCATTTCTCACCAGGCCTTCCAACTGGCGCGCCAGGTTGATCAGGTTGTGCACCTCGTCATCGTTTTCGTAGAGATTCCGCAGTTCGTCATCCTGCTCCAGCGCCTTTTCCAGGGTAATGCCCAGTTCGAAGGGAATCAGTTTCGCGATTCGATCGACAAAACCGTAGGGATGACCCAGGACCCTGCCCACATCCCGGACCACCGCCTTGGCCGCCAGGGTTCCGTAAGTGATGATCTGCGAAACCCGGTCCCTGCCATAGCGACCGGCGACATAGTCGATCACCCGGTCGCGGCCTTCCATGCAGAAATCAATATCGAAATCCGGCATCGAAACGCGTTCGGGATTGAGAAATCTTTCGAACAGCAATTCGTGCACTATCGGATCGAGATCGGTAATCTGCAATGCGTAGGCAACCAGGCTGCCGGCGCCCGAACCGCGACCTGGCCCGACCGGTATACCGTTCTCCCTGGACCAACGAATAAAATCCGCGACAATCAGGAAATAGCCGGGAAAACCCATTTCACAAATGACGTCTATTTCATGATCGAGCCGCTGCTGGTACACATCCGGCAAGGCGCCGGATTCGGTCAGCCCGAGCCGCCGACGCAGACCCGCCATTGACGCGCCACGCAAATACCCAGCCGTGCTCTGACCATCGGGGATCGGAAAGTCGGGCAGATCGCTGCCCCCGAGTTTTAACTGGAGGTTACAGCGTTTTGCGATTTCGACGCCGTTTTCCAGCGCTTCCGGCAGATCGGCAAAAAGCTGCTGCATTTCTTCGGAACCGCGCAAATATTGCTGTTCACTGTAACGCCTTGGCCGGCCCGGATCGGTCAGCACCTGGCCGTCGTGTATACACACTCTTGCTTCGTGCGCACCGAACTCGCTGGCGCTGATAAAGCGGACGTCGTTACTCGCCAGCAACGGCGCGCACTGTTCGGACGACAGTTGCACCGCTTGTTGCAAATAATCTTCTTCGCCCGGGCGACCCGTCCGGGTAATCTCAAGATAAAATCGGTCACCGAAAACTGTCCGCCATTCCGCCAGGCGCCTGTCCGCCAGATCGGTGTGACCCGCCAGCAAGGCCCTGCCGATATCGCCCTCGACGCCTCCCGAAAGGGCAATCAGGCCAGCGCAGTTTTCGCTGCTCAGCCAATCCGGGTCCAGCATCGGCACGCCCCGGTACTGGCCTTCCAGATAACTGCGGCTTACCAGGCGCGACAGGTTCCGATAACCAAGCTGGTTCTGACACAACAGCGTCAGGCGGCTGGGACGGGCCGGTTGGTCGATATCGCGCAGCAAGACATCGGCGCCGATGATGGGTTTGATCCCGCGGGCGAGCGCGGCCCGGTAGAACTTCACCATTGCAAAAAGGTTGCACTGGTCGGTCAGCGCGACAGCCGGCATACCCATCTCCGCCACCGCGGCCATCAGCGGTTTCACCCGCACGACGCTGTCGGACAAAGAATATTCGGTATGCAAATGCAAGTGTACGAAACTGGCGCTCATCAGGTCTATTTTTACAGGCTGGCCACGGCATTGTCATTGTCAGTATCTGTTTTTTTCGCCACTACGACACTGCGCACGGGTGCAAACGAAACCCTGTGCAAGGGACAGGCGCCGTGGCGTATCAGAGCTTGCCGATGCTCGGCGGTCGGGTAGCCCTTGTGGCGGGCGAAATTGTATTGCGGGTAAATCTGGTGCAGGCGCGTCATAAAGCCATCGCGCGCGACTTTGGCCAGGATCGACGCAGCACTGATGGCCGGGACCCGGCCATCACCGCCGACCAGCGCCTCGCTGCTGCAATCGAGTCCGGTGCCCGCGAATTCCGGACAACGATTGCCATCGATCTGCAGGTGAACCGGCCGGATATGCAAACCGAGCGTCGCCCGGCGCATCGCCAGCAGGGTCGCCCGCAGAATATTCAACTGGTCGATTTCCTCCGGGTCTGCCCAGGCGATCGCGTAACTCAGTGCGCACTTTTTGATTTCCATCGCCAGCACGGTTCGCTGCCTGGCCGACAATTTCTTGGAATCCCTCAATCCCGCGATCGGCCGCGCTGGATTCAGCACTACCGCCGCGGCAACCACCGGGCCTGCCAGTGGCCCGCGGCCTGCCTCGTCGATGCCCGCGACCAGCATCGGCATACTACTCATCGATGCGTCCCGCCGCGAGATCCAGGATCGCGGCCGCGGCGCGCTCCGCCGCGTTGCGTCTCAACATCCGCTGTATTTCCCGAAACCGGCCATCCAGATATTGCCGGCGCCCGGCATCGTCCAGTTCACGCAGTATGGCCTGGCCAAGCGCCTCCGCGCTGATGTCGTTTTGTAAAATTTCGGGCACCAGGTCCTCGCCGGCAATCAGGTTTGGCAGGGCAAACCTGTCGGTCGTCAGCAAGCCCGGCCATTTCAACAGCAACCGGCTCGCCGGCGCCAACCGGTAGGTCACGACCATCGGCCGGCCTATCAACGCGGCCTCGAGGGTCGCAGTTCCCGATGCCACGAGGAGTACATCGGCCGCAATCATGACCTCATGCGATCGCCCCCGGATCATATGAATTTCGATCGGCGGCGCAATACGCCGGATCGCTTCGCGAAAAATCTTTTCGCATTCCGCGGTTGCCATCGCGGCGACAAAACGCATGGCCGGCCGGCGGTCCCGCAGCCAGGCTATGGTTTCGGCAAAATCATTCGCCAGCCTGGTTACCTCGCCATTGCGACTGCCCGGAAGCAGCGCGAGCCACTCGCCATCATCGGCCAGCCCGAGTTGTCGCCTGGCCGTGGAAGTATCCGGCTGTTGGGTTATCCGCTCGGCCAGGGGATGCCCCACAAACACCGCGCGAATATTGTGGTCGTCGTAGAACTGCTTTTCGAATGGCAACAGGCAAAGCACCAGGTCGGCGCTGCGCGCGATTTTTTTGACCCGCCCGCTGCGCCATGCCCAGACCGACGGGCTGACATAATGGACCGTCGGGATACCCAGTCGGCGTAACCGGGATTCCAGGCCAATATTAAAATCCGGTGCGTCGATACCGACGAAGACATCCGGCCGCCAGGCTGCAAACTGGCTTGCCAGATTCCGTCTGAGCCTGAGCAGCCGCGGTAAATGCGAGATCACTTCGACCAGGCCCATCACCGCCAATTCACTCGCGTGAAACAGCGGCTGGCAACCTGCGGCTATCATTTCCTCGCCGGCCACGCCGATGGCATGGATGCGGGGTGCCCGGATGCGCATTGCCTGCAGCAAGCTGCCCCCGATCATATCGCCGGATGCTTCGCCGGCGACAAGGCCAACTTTTACGCCGGGCTCGTGCGCCATCAACGCCTCCGGTATCAGCGCGCGATGCCGCGCGTACTGGATTTCAGGGACTCGACCAACGGCAACAGAACCGGCTGTTCGCCCAGTCGCTGCTCGAGTTCGGCGATCGCGTCTGCAAGTTTCAATCCCTCACGATATATCAGCCGATACGCTGCCTGAAGTTGACGCAGCTGATCGCGGTCGAAACCACGCCGCTTGAGCCCTTCCTTGTTGATGCCTCTCGGTTGCACCGGATTGCCGGATACGATGAGGTACGCCGGGATATCCCGGGCGACCACGCTGTACATCGCCATGAAACTGTGTTCGCCGATATGGCAGAACTGATGTACCCCGGAGAAACCGCCAAAAATCGCGTGGTCGCCAACCAGCACATGACCGCCCAGGGTCGTACAATTGGCAAAAATCGTATGGTCGCCAATGACACAGTCATGCGCAATATGCACATAAGCCATCAGCCAGTTGCCATTGCCGATTCGGGTCAGGCCCTGTTGCTGCGCCGTGCCCCGGCTGATCGTGCAGAACTCGCGAATGGTGTTGCCATCGCCTATTTCCAGCCGCGTCGCCTCACCGCCATACTTTTTGTCCTGCGGGGCCTCGCCTATGGACGAGAACTGGTAGATCCGGTTGTTGCTGCCGATCCGGGTTTCACCTTTGATGACCGTATGCGGCCCAATCGTCGTGCCATTACCAATTTCGACATCGCCCTCGATAATCGCATATGGACCCACCTCGACATCGTCCGCAAGGCGGGCCGACGACGAGACGATTGCGGTTTCGTGAATCACTCTCAAACGCCTCCGGGCGCACACATCAACTCGGCGCTGGCCACCACTTTCCCATCGACCTCGGCGCGCGCCGAAAATTTCCAGATGGTGCGTATTTTTCGAATCAGTTCAACTTTCAAAATGAGTTGATCGCCAGGTTCGACCGGTCGGCGAAAACGCGCCTTATCGATACCGACGAAATAGAAAATATTGTCTTCCGCGGGGGTGACGTTTGCGGTGACAAATGCCAGTAATCCGCATACCTGGGCCAGCGCCTCGATAACCATTACGCCCGGCATCACCGGCTTTATCGGGAAATGCCCCTGAAAATACGGCTCGTTCACGGTCACGTTCTTATAAGCCACGATGTTTTGGCCAGGCTCGCAACTGATCACCCGATCGACCAGCAAAAACGGGTACCGGTGCGGCAGATAGCGCATGATTTTTTCGATGTCCATTTGATACTCGTTACTCATTAGCTTTCGTCCTTTTCGCGTGCGCTGTTCGCAGTCTCATTTTTAGCAAGCTTTTCTTCCAGAACCCGCACTTTTTTCGCCAATTCATCCAGATGGCGCAGGCGTACCGCATTCCGGCGCCACCGGGCTGCCTGATCCACCGGCATCGATCCGGAATAAACCCCGGCTTGGCTGAGCGAGTGGCTGACAAAAGTAAACGCGGTAACGACCACGTCGTCGCCCAGCTCGATATGACCAACGATGCCCGCGGCACCGCCGATCATGCATCGTTTGCCAATCGTTACACTGCCCGCAATCGCAACGCAGCCAGCGATCACCGTATGTTCTCCGATCCTGACATTGTGGCCAACCTGCACCTGGTTATCGAGCTTGACGCCGTTGCCGATGACTGTGTCTTCGATCGCGCCGCGATCGATCGTGGTGTTGGCGCCTACGTCTACATCGTCGCCAAGTCGCACGCCGCCAAGCTGGGGCACCTTGATCCAGCGATCATCGTCCCTGGCAATGCCGAAGCCATCGGCGCCGAGAACCGCGCCCGCATGAATCACCACCCGGGCGCCGATCCTTGTATCCGCGCAAAGGGTGACATTGGCGGTCAGACGCGCGTTCGCGCCGAGTTCGCAGCGGTCACCAATGACGCATCCCGGGCCGATAAAAACACCCTGGGCGAGCCTGACGCCGGAGCCAATGCAAACGTTTGCGGAAATACGGACACCCGAGGCTATTTCTGCGTCTTCGCCAACCACCGCACTGGCATGAACGCCTGGCGGCGCTTCGCTCGACGGATTCAAATCCGCCGCGACGCGGGCGTACAATGCATAAGGATTGTCGGTAATCAGGCAACTGACCGGGCACTGTGCAGCATCTTCCGGCGCCAGGATGACAGCCGCGGCGTGCGTGGCGGCCAATTGTTTGCGGTACGCGGGATTGGCCAGAAAACTGATCGCCTCGCCAGCGGCGTTGAGCAAGGTGCCAACCCGGCTGATGCGCACATCCGGATCACCTTCCACGGTGCATCCGTATCTGACCGCGAGCTCCCCCAGCGTCGTGGTCATCCCGACATATGCCTTATTGTCCCGTATCGGATGCCTGGAAGGCAGCTTCCAGCGCAGCCAGGACGGCTTCGGTGATGTCTATCGCCTCGCTGACAAACAGAATGCCCGGCTCGCCGACGATCAGGTCGTAGTTACGTTCACGGGCGTGCGCCTGCACCTGTTCGACCAGGGTTCGCTGCAGGATCGTCAGCTCTTCGTTCTGCCGAAGATTGAAATCCTCCAGAAACTCATCCTGCCGTCTTTTGAGATCACGGCCGCCCTGGTTGAGGTCGCGCTCGAGGTTCCTGCGCTCCTGCTCGCCCATCAGCGCGCCATCGCGCTCCAGCCGCTGCGCCAACCCCTGCAAGGTCTGCTGTTCTGCGAGTATCTGACGTTCGCGCGGCGCAAACTCATCCTGCAACTGCTGGCGAATCCGATTGGCCTGCGGAGCTTGCTGCAAAAGCCTGGGCAAATTGACAAAACCGATTTTTGTTTCCTGCGCCAAAGCGGGGAAGGACAAAAACAGAGATGCCAGCAGCAACGCACTCCATCGATAAATCACGTGTTTTTTCATTAATACACCTTTAAAAAGCAGAACCAATAGAAAATTGCAGTCGTTCGGTCTCGTCGCCATAAAAACGAAGTGTTGCCTTTTCCGAATTCAGCGGGATCGCGTAACTGAACTTGAAAAGGCCAATCGGAGCCAGCCACTCGACTGCCAGACCCGCAGAGTGCTTCAATCGGTTGGCATCCCATTCATACTTGATTGGGTCGCCAAGCTTGTCTACAAAACTCACATCGCCGGTAGAGAATACATTACCAATGTCATAGAAAACACTCAGCCTTGCGGATCCCTTGATGGCCTCGGGGACCGGGACCAACAATTCGAACTGGGTCGCGACCTTCAGATTGCCGCCATAAGGACGGCCAAAAGTGTCCTTTGGTCCGAGCCTGTTCTCCTTGTAGCCACGAACGGTGTTCGGACCGCCGGCGAAGAAATTCCGGAAAGGCGGAATAGACGTCGTATCGCCAATCGCCTCACCAAGCCCGACATCCGCACTGATGCTGAATACCCACTCCCCCGAAATCGGAAAATATTTCTGGAAATCGTAATTTAAAAACCAGTACTCGACATCGCTTTGCGGCAAGGTATAACTGACCGTTACCCGACTACGCGACCCGCGATCGGCAAACAGAAAACGGTTGCGCGAGTCGTATGTCCAGCCAAGCAGAATCTCAAAGGTTTTGAATGCCGTTTTGGAGAAAATAATGCCGTTGATGATTTCGACCGAAGAATCGCCATTGTTCTGCACCCATTCCTGGGACTGCAGGGTCTGAAAGCTGTTTGATGACAATTCCGAATCGCTGGCTGAAAAGCCGAATCTGAATCGCTGGAACTCGCTGATCGGGATTCCATAATCGATCGAGGCATTGGTCGTCAGGGTGCTAAAATCGGAAGCGCCGGAGGTAAACTGACTGAAATCCCGCAGTCCAACGGCAAGGGTTCGGCTGATCCCGTCCGGCGTTGCATACGGATTCGTGTGGGAAATACTGTAAATCTTGCTGAATCTCCCGGATGACAGATCCATGGCAATCCGATTACCGGTCCCCATGAAATTCGTATGCACGAAATTTCCGTTGAGGATCAGCCCCTGGGCGTCGGAAAAACCGACCCCGCCACCGAACGATCCGGGCAAGCCTTCCTTGATCGTGTATTCGACATCCACCATGTCGGTAACTCCCGGCACCGGGATGGTTTCCATTTCGACGCTCTCGACGAAAGGCAGCCTCTGGAGGCGCTGCTTGGACCGCTCTACGCCCGAGCTCGACAACCATGCCTGCTCCATCTGCCTCATCTCGCGACGAAATACATAGTCGTCGGTGGAGTGAGTGCCGGCGAATTTGATTTTCCTGACATAGACTCTGTTGCCAGGCTCCACATAAAAGGTCAGGCTGACCGTATTGTCATCCTCGTTGATATCGGGAATGACGTCGATGATAGCCAGCGAATAACCGCGTTCACCCAGCGCATAGGCCATCATTTCCGTGCTTTGGGTAATCCGCCTTTGTGAGTACGTGTCCCCGTCCTGCAAAAAGATCAGCTGCCGCAGCACGTCGGGCTCCAGGATAGTCTTGCCAGCCAGCTCGACACCGGACACTTTGTAAAGGTCTCCTTCATCGATGTTGATCGTCAAAAAAATATCGTTGCGATCCGGCGAAATCGCAACCTGCGTCGAACGGACTTCGAATTTGACATGGCCGCGATCCAGATAAAATGAACTCAGCGCCTCCAGATCCCCGAGCAATGTTTCCTTCGAGTACCGGCAATCGCTCTTGATGAAACAGGTCAGGTGCGGTTGCCGCAAAGACATCTCCTTGCGCAATTCCTTATCTGAATATTCATTGTTGCCGACGATATTGATCTGGCGAATCGTCGCCCGTTCGCCTTCGACGATGGTGATATCGATTTGCACCCGGTTCTTGCCGACCGTGGAAACCTCTGTAGTCACCGTCGCGCTGTATTTGCCCTGGCTGAAATACTGCTCGGTAATCGCATCGGTAACGCCTTCGAGTACCGACCGATCGAAGGTCTTGCCCTCCGCCAGGCCAATCCGGCGCAACTCGGCTTCCAAGTCCTCGGTCTTGATGCTCTTGTTGCCGGAGATACTGAAACTTTCTATAGATGGCCTTTCCAGGACTACGATCAGCAACACGCCGTCATCGATCCTGAGCTCAACATCATCAAAAAACTTGGTTTCGTACAATGCACGGATCGCTTCCCGCACCCGCTGCTGATCGATGACGTCACCGACATTGATCGGCAGGTAATTAAATACCGTGCCATCGGTTATGCGCTGGTTGCCTTCAACCCGCATGTCACGCACCAGGAAACCATCCTCTTCGGCGCCAGCCAGGCCAGTCAGAAAAATAGCCAGCGCCAAGAACATCCATATTCTTCTAATCATACTGACGGCAGCCCTCAGCCAAACAGCCGGTTGAAATCGTTATAGAAAGCAAGACCCATTATCATGATCAGCATTGCAATGCCGAGTTGCTGTCCGAGCAACTGGACTTTTTCAGACAGCGGCTTCCCCCTGATGCCTTCCGCCGCGACATAAACCATCTGACCGCCATCAAGAAGCGGAATCGGCAACAGGTTGACAATGCCGAGACTGATACTGAGTATCGCAAGCAGGCCGAGAAATTCTTCCAGACCAAGTGTGGCCGCGGCGCCGGCGTAGACGGCAATGCTGATCGGGCCAGAAATATTTTTCGCGGAAATCTGGCCGCTTATCATGCGCCCGACCAACCGCAGCGTCAGTATCGAAGTGTCCCACGTTCTCACCATGCCATGGCCCAGCGCGCTGAAAACCGAATAACGCTCAACCATGCGCAGGTCGGCGTAAAGGTCTCCCGGCGGCACCCGAACCGAAGCGCCGATGCGCCCGATAACGCCCTGCTCCGTTTCAACACGAGCGATGGTCATCGGCATCGTCAGGCGCCGGCCATCGCGCTCTATTTGCATGCTGATGTCCGCGCCTGGCCGCGCCCGGATAAACTCCACCCAGCTACGCCAGTCATCGATTCGCACGGCATCGGCAGATATCACGAGATCACCGGTTTTCAGTCCCGCCTGGTCCGCCGCCCCGCCGGGCGTAATCTCGTCGAGCAACGGCGGGATCAGCGGGAACCAGCGATTAAATCCCAGACCGCTGAACAGCAAGGATGGATCGCTGAGCTCGTTTTCGCGCCCGCGCACATCGATAGTCAGGCTTCGCTGATAGCCATCCGCACCGATGACGCTGATCGGGAGGTCACCCGAATCCAGCAACACCTCGATCAGGCTGAGCGGTACCTGCGCCCAGGACTTAATCTCCTGATCGCCGATCGATGTAATAATATCCCCTCTTTCCATGCCCGCCGTCGCGGCAGGCGAGTCCACGGCGATATCCCCGACCATCGGTTTAAGACCGCTGATGCCGATCACAAAAAGCAACCAGTAAATGAGCACGGCAAAAAGAAAATTGAACGCCGGCCCCGCGGACAATACCACCAGCCGGCTGGCGACAGGCTTGCGGTTATAAGCGCGATGCAAGTCTGCCGGCGCCACCGGGCCTTCCCTCTCGTCCAGCATCTTGACATAGCCGCCCAGCGGAATAGCCGAGATCATGAACTCCACGTCATCGCGCCCTTTGTATACCCACAGTGGCCGGCCAAAGCCGATCGAGAATCTGAGTACCTTGAAACCCAGTTTTCTGGCGACCCAGAAATGCCCGAACTCATGTACCGCAACCAGCACCGAGATCGCCGCGACAAAAGCTACAATAGTGATTAGCAACTGGGTCATACCGCGATACTCACCTCATTGACTGTCCGGCCCGCTTTTTCGCGTGCCCATTGATCGGCCTTAATGACCGTCTCCAGGGATTCGACCACCCCTACGCTATGGCATTCCATCGTATTACCGATTACCGCGGCAATTTCCGTATAGGGCAGGCGCCGGTCGAGGAACGCCTGTACCGCAATTTCATTCGCGGCATTCAACACCGCCGGGGCCGTACCGCCTCGTTCCGCAGCCGCCCTGGCGAGCGCCAGGCACGGAAAGCGATCCATGTCGGGCGCTTGAAACTCAAGCTTTGCGATTGCCACCAGGTCCAGCGCTTTCACCCCGGATTCCATACGCTCCGGCCACGCAAGAGCGTGGGCGATGGGCGTACGCATATCCGGGTTGCCCAGTTGCGCCAACACCGAACCATCGCGATATTCGACCAGCGAATGCACGATGCTCTGCGGGTGGATCAGAATTTCAATGTCATCCGGCGACATTGCGAACAAATGGCTGGCCTCGATCAGCTCAAGACCCTTGTTCATCATCGTCGCCGAATCGACCGAAATTTTATCCCCCATGTCCCAGTTCGGGTGTGCGCAAGCCTGTTCCGGCGTCACTTTTTCGAGCTCACAAACCGGCGTATTCAAAAACGGACCACCCGATGCTGTCAACCATAATTTTCGAACCCCGTGTTTCGAGCGCCGGCCGCCGGGATCGGGCAGACACTGGAAAATCGCGTTGTGCTCGCTGTCGATCGGGATCAAGGTTGCGCCGTTGTCTGCTACGGCCTCCATCAATAAATGCCCGGCGAGGACCAGCGATTCTTTGTTGGCAAGCAACACCCGCTTGCCGGTCTGTGCAGCGGCCAGGGTCGGCAGCAACCCGGCGGCGCCGACAATCGCGGCCATGACAAAATCGGCCTGCGGAATCCTGGCCGCTTCGACCAATGCATCGGCGCCGGCGAGCAGCGCTGTTTTCAGGCCAGCTTGTTGCAGTCCTTCCCGAAGAACATCGGCCGCCCCGTTATCCGTCATTACCGCCAGCTCCGGCTCAAAACGGAGGCACTGTTGCAACAGGCGCTGGTGATTGCTCCTGGCAGTCAGCGCAACCACACGAAATGCATCGGGGTTGCGGGCGATCACGTCCAGCGTGCTGCAACCGACGCTCCCGGTCGACCCCAGGATACTGACGCCTTTCATCAGACCAGTCCCTGCCAGCTCAGCCCCAGTACAAACACCGGGGCCGCCGCGCAAATACTGTCGATGCGATCGAGCATGCCGCCGTGACCCGGGAAAATTCGTCCACTGTCTTTCAGGCCATTATGTCTTTTGAAAATACTGACGATCAGATCCCCGACCACAGAAATCGCCGACACGGCGACACACAAGGAAACGAAACTCAGCGGGTCTTGTTGGAAATACATTGCGCCGGCAAAGCCAACGATTGCGGCCAGCACAATGGCACCGATCACGCCTTCCCAGGTTTTCCCCGGGCTGACCCTGGGTATCAGTTTGATTTTGCCAAACAGTTTACCCACGGCAAA
Source organism: Pseudomonadota bacterium (assembly GCA_022572885.1). Taxonomy (NCBI): domain Bacteria; kingdom Pseudomonadati; phylum Pseudomonadota; species Pseudomonadota bacterium. Next base: position 38,567 of record JACZVC010000016.1, read on the forward strand.
CGCGCCGATGTCGGTTGCCCAAACCAAAAGCAGCACAAAAACAACCCAGACTACGCCATCATCCGCGACCAGCAGGCGGCTCAACGCAAGCCAGGCTGGCGCCAGCACCAGGATTCCCGATAAAACGCCAACCGCCACCGGGATCGCGGTCGGATAACGCATGACCCACACAAAAGCCACCAGCCACCAGGCCAGCGTAACCTGCAGTATCAGTTGCAACGCCCCGGGGTGAAAGCTGTAAAACCACACGGCAACCATCGACGCCAGCACCATGACGACGTATAGCAACCGCCACGCCAAGGATTTTACGCCAAGGAACTGGCTCCATTCCCAGATGCCCAGACTTATTACCAGGGTCAGGGTAATCAATCCGGCCGGCGGCGGCAGGAGAAAAAACACGCCGGCGAGCACTGCCAGCAAGACCACGGCGGTGATGATTCTTTGCTTAAGCATGGTCGCCGCTCACCTGTGCCGATGTTTTCCCGAAACGCCGTTCCCGCCCATGAAAACTGCCGACCACTGCTGCCAGTTCCTTTGGCTCAAAATCAGGCCACAGCGATTCACTGAAATGCAGCTCCGTATATGCCAGGTTCCAAAGCAGGAAATTGCTGATGCGGGAATCGCCGCCGGTTCGAATAAAAAGATCCGGATCGCCAAGACCGGCCAGCTGTATCTGTGCCGCCAGGCGGTTTTCGTCTATATCCTCGGCCGACAGTTCGCCATCGGCAACCTGCCGCGCCAGGTATTTGCATGCGTTGACAATATCCCAACGACCCCCGTATGCGACCGCGACGACCAGGTTTAACCGGTCGTTGTCTGCGGTCATCGCTTCCGATTCCTCTATCTGCCGAACCAGATCGGCGGGCAACTGCTCCCGGTCGCCGATTATTTTCAGCCTGACCCCTTGCTCATTCAACTCCGGAACCTGTTGGTTCAGGGCCTCGATAAACAAGGCCATCAATTGTTGTACTTCATCCCTGGGCCTGCCCCAGTTTTCACTGCTAAAGGCGAATAGGGTCAGGGTGCGGATCCCCAGCGCACCGCAGGCCTCGACGGTGCGCCGCGCTGCCTTGACACCGGCCCGGTGACCCGCGTGCCGGGGCAACATCCGTTGCTTCGCCCAGCGACCGTTGCCATCCATGACGATCGCAACGTGGTGGGCGGCCATGGTGTCCTGATGCTGGCTGGTTTTGTCTGCCTGGTCCGCCATGGTGACTCATCGGATACGGTTTATTGCTCCGGCACAAGTACCGAACCGTCGTGCCGAAGTCCTTATACCTCCAGCAATTCAGCTTCTTTTTTCGCGAGGATCTTGTCGATCCTGCCAACATGATCGTCGGTCATCTTCTGCACCTCGTCGTGCGCCCGATGATCATCGTCTTCGGTGATCATTTTTTCCTTGAGGAGCTCCTTGACGTCATGCAAGGCATCGCGGCGAATATTGCGTACCGCCACCCGCGCGTTCTCCGCCTCGTGACGCACCACACGAGTCATGTCCTTGCGTCTTTCCTCCGTCAGCGCCGGTAACGGGACTCGAATCACGGTGCCGGCAGTGGTCGGGTTCAAACCCAGATCCGCAGTCATAATGGCTTTTTCGACGGCCTGGATCATGGATTTCTCCCACGGGTTTACGGCCAGGGTGCGCGCATCCTCGACCGTGATGCTGGCAACCTGGGTGAGTGGAACCTCCGATCCGTAATACTCGACCGTAATGTGTTCCAACAGGCTGGTGTGCGCGCGTCCGGTCCGGAGTTTTTTCAGTTCCTGGACAAACGCTTCAACACTCTTGCCCATCCGAGTCGATGCGTTTTTTTCGATATCCTTAATCACTGACTGCCTCCTGCATCTGCTCCAGGCCATTATCTACCAAGGTCCCCAGCGTCTCCCCGCGCATGATGCGCAGTAAGCTACCCACCTTCGTCAGATTGAACACGCGCAGCGGAATATTGTTGTCGCGACACATAACGATCGCGGTCGCGTCCATGACCTGCAACTTGCAGCGAAGCACCTCATCATAGCTGATCTGCGTATAACGCCGCGCGGAAGGGTCCTTGAGCGGATCGGCAGAATAGACACCATCCACCTTGGTCGCCTTGAGCAGCACATCCGCGCCAATTTCAATCGCGCGCAAACTGGCTGCCGTATCGGTCGTAAAAAAGGGGTTCCCGGTACCGGCGGCGAAAATCGCTACCCGGCCTTTTTCCAGGTGCCGGATGGCCCTGCGCCGAATATAGTCTTCGCAAACCGCATTGATTTGCAGGGCCGACATGACGCGGGCCTTGACCCCCTCTCTTTCCAGGGCGTCTTGCAAAGCCAGGCTGTTGATCACCGTCGCCAGCATGCCCATCTGGTCGCCGGTGACCCGGTCCATTCCGGATCTGGCGAGGCCAGCCCCCCGAAAAATATTGCCGCCACCGAGCACCACGCCGATCTGCACATCCATGTCCCTGACTTCGGCGATCTCTGCTGCAATGCGACGAATCACCTCCGGGTCCACGCCGTAATCCAGTTGACCCATCAGCGCTTCGCCGCTGAGCTTTAGCAAAATTCGCCTTTGCACCGGTTCTGAATCGCCCATAAAGCCCCTTTATTTTCCAGGTTCTGCGGATACAAAGAACCCCGCGCTCGCGGGGTTCCCGATATTACCCGATTTTGCGGCTTTGCCTGCATATTTTAGCCAGGATGGCGGATTCCTGGTGAGGGGGCGGGCGGCCAAGGCCTCAAAATACCTGATCCTTCAGTTCCCGACATCCCGGCGTCTACCGCCTTGGGTATATTGCAGGCTATGCCCCCTTCACCTGGGCCATTACCTCGTCTGCAAAATTCTCCTCGGCCCTGTCGATGCCCTCGCCCACCTCGAAACGAACAAAACGGGCAACCGTGGCATTGTTCTGCTTCAGCAGTTTGCCGACGGTCAGATCGGGGTCCTTGACGAAGGACTGTCCGGTCAGCGTAATCTCAGCCAGGAATTTGCGCATCCGGCCATCGACCATTTTCTCCACGATCTCCTCTGGCTTGCCCTCGGTCCGTGCCTGTGCGGCGAGGATTTCCCTTTCCTTCGCCAGTTTCTCTGCCGGTACGTCGGCGTCCGACACGCACTGCGGGTTGAGCGCCGCAACATGCATCGCGATATCCCGAGCGAGATCCACGTCCCCACCCTCGGCGCTGACGACCACACCAATCCGGATGCCATGCAGATACGACGCCATCACGCCAGCGCTTTCGACCAGCTCGAACCGCCTGACCTGGACATTCTCACCGATCCTGGCGACCAGGCTGCGGCGCGCCTCCTCGATGCTTTGGCTGCCGACCGACAGCGTCATCAGCGCATCCATGCTGTCCGGCTTGCCAACCAGCACGGCATCGGCGACCGCATCGACAAAGCCGCGAAAGTCATCGCCACCAGAAACAAAATCGGTCTCGCAATTGATTTCGAGTATTGCCGCGAACTGATTGTCCGCGGATTGACGCACGATAACAGCGCCCTCGGCGGCCACCCGGCCCGCCTTCTTGTCCGCCTTGGCCAGACCGCTTTTGCGCATGGCATCGACCGCGGCTTCCATATCGCCACCGGTTGCGACCAGCGCTTTCTTACACTCCATCATGGCAGCGCCTGTGCGCTCGCGTAATTCCTTCACCTGTGTCGCAGTGATGCTCATTAAATCTTTCCTCAATATGAAAAAGCGCGGGCCGCGCAAACGCCAGCCCGCCTTGCAGATCGTGCCTTACCACGCTAACTCCTGGCGCGGACTTTTCATGAATGCTCCGCGCTAGCTGTCTTTCGCTTTCTTGGCTGCAACAGCTTTCTTGGTCGCGGTTTTCTTGCTCGTGGCCTTTTTCGCCGCCGCCTTCTTGGCAGGCGCTTTCTTCGCTGCAGCTTTCTTGGCCACCGCTTTTTTTGTTGTGGCTTTCTTGGCCGCTGCTTTTTTTGCCACCGGCTTTTGGGCGGGCGCCTTGGCATCCGCTTTTTTGACGGCCGGTTTATTGTCGGCCGCCTTGGCATCCGCTTTTTTGACGGCCGGTTTATTGACGGCCACCTTGGCATCCGCTTTTATAACGGTCGGCTCTTCCGCCACCGGCGCCGTTGCAGTATCGGTGCTGGCCTGCGCGGGCTCTGGCTTGGTTGCCACTGCTGCATCCGCGACGATCTCTACCGGTTTGGCCTTCGCTGCCGGTTCGGCTACGTCCGCGACCGGCTCCGCCGGTTCTGTCTTGGCCTCCCTGCCCAGATCGGCCTCCTTTGGATCCGCTATTTTGGCGACCGGCTTTTGCGCTTGTCCGGCCCTCCCAAGTGTCGTTACGATGACCTTTTTACCCGTTCTTTTGGGCGCAGGTTTCCCGGCTACGGCCTTTTTCCGGGGCTTGCCTTCGTCATCGAGCTCGACGAATTCGTCATCGCCGAGGTTAATTTCAGGCAACGAGGCTTTGCCGTCGAGAACCGCTTCCGCTACGCCGTTCGCATATAGCTGGATCGCACGCATTGCGTCGTCGTTGCCAGGAATTATGTAATCGACGCCATCCGGCGAGCAATTGGTATCCACGACGGCGATTACCGGTATCCCCAGTTTGACCGCTTCCCGTATCGCAATATTTTCGTGGCCAACATCGACGATGAACAATGCGTCGGGCAGGCCCTTCATGTTTTTGATGCCCCCCAGGCTGCGGAACAGTTTGTCCATATCGCGCCGCAGACCAATGACCTCTTTCTTGGTCAGCGTATCAAACGCACCGCTTTCTTCCATCGCCTCCAGGTCTTCGAGCCGGCGGATCGATGCGGTGATGGTCTTGAAATTGGTCAGCATGCCGCCCAGCCAGCGATGATTGACAAACGGCATGTCGCAGCGCGTTGCTTCCGTTTTGATCGCTTCGCGTGCAGAACGCTTGGTGCCGACAAACATCACCGTGCCGCGATTGGCAACTATGTTCTTTACGAACGCGGCGGCTTCGCTGAACAACGGCATTGTCCGCTCGAGGTTGATGATATGGATTTTGTTGCGCTCCCCAAAGATAAAGGGGGCCATTTTTGGGTTCCAGAACCGAGTCTGATGACCGAAATGCACGCCAGCTTCCAGCATCTGGCGCATTGATACGTTAGCCATGTTGTCTCCTAAGGGTTAAGCCTCCATGTACCCCATACGACAACCCCAGAGGGCACCCAGCCGTATGTGCCGGTACATGTGTGGATTAAGGAAGCTCCGATGCATTCATGAACTCGCATCTTGCGTCCAAAATGTCCAGCTTCCGCGTTGCAAATCTTCGCAATAGCCAGCTATTACGTGCGATTCGCGCCTTGAATCTGAACATTCTGGCTCACAACCTGCTTCGCCCATGAATGCATCAGAACTTCCATTTGCGAAAAAAGCGCGCGCTTTATACCATAAAATGGCCTGGCGCAACAATCCCGCCGCTGGAGTATTTTCCGGCCATCAGGCAGGCACGCCTGGACCGGGCCCTGGCGCGCCGGCCACCGACTCACGGAGTATTACGCATCTTATGACAGTAACCATCAAATCGCCCGCCGAGCAGGACCGGATGCGGGTGGCGGGACAGGCCGCAGCCGAGGTGCTCGATATGATAGGCGCACACGTCGTGCCCGGTATTACCACCGGCGAACTGAACCGCCTGTGTCACGAATATATCGTCAACCAGCAGCAGGCGGTCCCCGCGCCCCTGAATTACCGGGGATTTCCGAAATCCATCTGCACCTCGGTCAACCATGTGGTTTGCCACGGTATCCCGGGCGAAAAAAAGCTGAAAAACGGCGATATCGTCAACATCGACGTTACCGTCATCAAAGATGGCTTCCATGGCGACACCAGCCGGATGTTCATGGTGGGAAAACCCAGTGTCATGGGCCAGCGGGTAAGCCAGGTTGCGCACGACGCCATGTATCTCGGTATCGAAATGGTTCGCCCGGGCGTGAGGCTGGGCGATATCGGCGAGGTCATCCAGCAGCATGTCGAGACTCACAACTGCTCGGTGGTGCGGGAATACTGCGGCCACGGCATCGGCCGCGAGTTTCATGAGGATCCGCAGGTCCTGCATTATGGTAAATCGGGAACCGGGCTCGAGTTGTGCGCGGGCATGACCATCACGATCGAACCGATGGTCAATGTCGGGCGCCGGCATGTCCATCTGCTGCCGGATGGCTGGACGGTCGTCACCAAGGACCACTCCCTTTCCGCCCAATGGGAACACACGGTGCTGGTCACCGACAACGGCTATGAAATCATGACCCGGGATCATACCGGCGACTGAAAGTGAGCCATCCGCCCGCTACTGCCGCGCAGCCTGTGCCAGACAATGCCGCAGGGAAATGGACGTTTCTGGCGGGATTGGAAGCCCGCCTGGCGGCCACCTCCGCGCCGCAAAAAACCTTTCTTGAGTCCCTGCGCCTGGGCGACGAGGAACTCGCGCGCCGCTTCGACGACGGCGAGCAGGTGTCGAACCTGGTCCATGATCGCGCCCGGCTGGTCGATGCGCTGGTCGTCTCGGCATGGCAACGGCACATTGGCAGTGAAGGCGAGGCGCTCGCGCTGGTCGCCGTGGGTGGCTATGGCCGGGGTGAGTTACACCCTGGATCGGATATAGACCTGCTGATCCTGTTGCCGGAGGGCGCCGGCTTCGCGGGCGATTCGCTCAAGGATTTCCTGGCGTTTTTGTGGGATATCGGCCTGGAGCCCGGCCACAGTGTCCGCACCGTAAAGCAGTGCATCGATGTGGCTGCGGACGACATCACTGTCGCCACAGCACTGATGGAATCGCGGTTATTGTCCGGCACGATGCGCTTGTTCGAAGAAATGCGGAGCAAAACCGGGCCGGCCGGCGTCTGGCCATCGCGGGATTTCTTTGCCGCCAAACTGGCGGAGCAGGAAAAACGGCACCACCGCTACCACGACACCGCATACAACCTGGAACCCAACATCAAGAGCGGTCCGGGTGGTCTGCGCGATATTCAGATGATCGGCTGGGTGGCAAAACGCCATTTCAAGGTTGACGACCTGCAACAGTTGGTGCCCCTGGGTTTTCTGACCACCGGTGAGTACCGACGCCTGCGGGCTGGCCAGGCTTACCTTTGGCGGGTCCGGTTCGCTCTCCACAAGCTGACCGGCAGGCGGGAAGACCGGCTGCTGTTTGACCACCAGGTCCAGCTCGCCAAACAGTTTGGCTTTAGCGATGGCCCGCAGAACCTGGCGGTCGAGAAATTCATGCAGCGTTACTACCGAATGGTTATGCGGCTGAGCCGGCTCAACGAGATGCTGTTGCAGTTTTTCCAGGAGGCCATACTGCTGCCGCCGGATCCGCAACCGAAGATCATCAACCCACGTTTTCAATCCCGCAACGGCTTCCTGGAAGCCAGTTCAGCGGAGGTTTTTGTCCGCCAACCGTCCGCCCTGCTGGAGATATTCCAGATCCTCCAGCAACAAACGGGGCTGCGCGGAGTGAGCGCAACAACCATCCGCCTGATCCGTCGCAACCTGCGCCTGGTAGACGTTGGCTTCAGGGCCAACCCGGCGCACCGAAAGCTGTTCATGGACATCATCAGGGCGCCGGCCGGCGTGACCCACGAGCTCAGGCGCATGAACGACTACGGGATTCTCGGCCGCTATATCCCGGCTTTTGGCCGGATCGTCGGGCGCATGCAATACGACCTGTTTCATGCCTATACCGTCGATGCCCACACCTTGTTCGTGGTCAGCAATCTGCGGCGCTTTGCGCTACCCAGATTCGATCACGAGTTCCCCGACTGTAGCCGGATCATGCAAGCGCTGGAATACCCGGAGATCGTCTATCTTGCCGGCCTCTTTCATGACATTGGCAAAGGCAGGGGCGGTGACCACTCGACGCTCGGCGCCGCAGAAGCGGAAGCATTCTGTACGGCGCACGGGATGAGTGAGTATCAGTCGCAGCTGGTCGCCTGGCTGGTGCGCCATCACCTGTTGTTGTCGGTCACATCGCAGAAAAAAGACATCTCCGATCCGGCAGTCATTCACCAGTTCGCCCGCCAGGTAGGCGATCAGCTGCACCTGGATTTTTTGTACCTGCTGACCATTGCCGATGTACGCGGAACCAATCCCAAGCTCTGGAATTCCTGGAAGGACAGCCTGTTCAGGGAGTTCTATTTGCGCGTCAGCCAGGCCTTGCGCAGTGGTCTGGAAACCCCGCAGGACCAGGGGGAACTGGCGGCGGGCCACCGTCAGGAAGCCCTGGCCATACTGCGCGACCTGGGCAACGTCCACTTGCCCGCGGACTCCACGCCGCTGCCATGGGACCTGCTGGACGATGAGTATTTCCTGCGCCACTCGCCGGCAGAAATCGCCTGGCACACCAGCGTCCTGCTGCTGGCCGGCGACACCGCCAGCCTGATCACCGCGGTGGGTGAAAAAGAGATGCGCGGCGGCACGCCCTTGCTGGTACGCGCCACCCGGCGGCAGGACAGTTTTGCGCTGGCCACCGCCGCACTGGATGACATGGGCCTCAATATCGTCGATGCGGTAATTTCCCCAACCGGCGACAATGGCACGCTGGATTCCTACCTGGTGCTGGATCACGACGGCCGGCCGTTAACCGATACCCACCGCCGGCAGGAAGTGGCGAACCGGCTGCGGCGGGTGCTGGGCAGCGACCAAACCAGGCCGCGGGTATCGCGCAAGGCGCCGCGGCAGGTACGCATGTTCAGCACGCCGACCGAACTGCGTTTCTTCGCTGACAGCCGGGGCGACGGCACCATCATGGAACTAACCACCGGCGACCGACCTGGCTTATTATCCGAGGTGGCGCAGTCGTTGCAGGCAGTCGGCGCCCATATTCGGACCGCGAAAATCATGACCATCGGCGAACGCGCCGAAGATGTTTTTTATATCACCAGCGTGGGCGGCGGACCCCTCAACGAAGAAAAGCAGGAACAACTGAAAAAGCAACTTACCACCGCGCTAAACCGGCACTAGACAAACAAAGGACATCGGGACCTTGAACCCATACCTGGAAAAATTGCACCGCTATCCGTTTGAGCGCCTGGCGCTGCTCAAGGATGGCCTGCAACCGCCCGCCAAGCCGCACATTGCGATGTCGATCGGCGAGCCGCGGCATGAGCCGCCCGCGTTCATCGCCGAAGCGCTGGTCGGCAACCTGGACAAGCTGGGGAGTTACCCGGTCGCCCTGGGCCTGGCCGAGTTACGCGTGGCCGCCGCCGGCTGGCTGGAGAGGCGTTTCGGGCTTGGGGAAAATGCGGTCGACCCCGAGACCATGGTGTTGCCGTTGAACGGCACCCGCGAAGGGCTGTTTGCCTTCGTGCAGTCGGTAGTCGACGGCCACAGCGAATCGCTGGTCGCGATGCCGAACCCGTTCTACCAGATCTACGAAGGCGCGGCGCTGCTGGCCGGTGCGCAACCGTTCTATCTGAACACGCTGGAGGAAAACGGCTTTCTGCCCGATCTCGAAGCCGTCAGCGCCGATACCTGGCGCCGAACCGCGATCTTGTTCCTTTGCTCGCCGGGCAACCCGACCGGCGCGGTCATGGATCTGCCCTACCTGGAGCGGGCCTTGGAACTGGCGGAAAAACACGATTTCGTCATTGCCGGTGACGAGTGCTACGCCGATCTGTATTTCGATGAAGACCGCCCGCCCGCCGGGCTGTTGCAGGCCTGCCAGGCCATGGGCCACGATCGTTTCCAACGCTGCGTGGTTTTTCACAGCTTGTCGAAGCGCTCCAGCGTGCCCGGCATGAGATCGGGATTCGTGGCCGGCGATCCCGAACTGATCAAACCATTCCTCCTCTACCGGACCTACCACGGCTGCGCGGTGCCGTTGTTCATCCAGCTCGCCAGCGTACCTGCATGGCAGGACGACCGGCACGCGGCCGAGAATCGCCACCGGTACCAGGCCAAACTCGCAGCCGTATGGCCGATCCTCGAACCGGTCATGGATCTGCCCAGGCCGCAAGCGGCGTTCTACCTGTGGCCGCGTACCGAGCAGGATGAGGAAAGTTTTACCCGGGAGGCCTACCGGCAGCAGAATCTGACGTTGTTGCCCGGCAGTTACCTGGCCCGCGATACCGCGGAGGGCAACCCCGGCAAGCACCGGGTGCGCATCTCGCTGGTCGCCCCGCTTGCCGATTGTGTGGATGCGGCCGAACGTTTGCACCATCTCGTGAATCAACTTTAATATTAAACATTAACTTTATGATAAATTTAGAGAAAATTATTAATGCCGCTTTCGATCATCGGGAATCCCTGGGTGCGGATACCCCGTCTTCCGAGCTCACGCAGGCGGTCGAATTGACCATCGACAGGCTGGATTCGGGAAAGTTGCGGGTGGCGGAGAATTTTGGCGGCGACTGGCTGGTCAACCAATGGGTCAAGAAGGCTGTCTTGTTGTCTTTTCGCCTCAACCGCAACGTCGTTTCGGATGGCGTGTTTACCCGCTACTACGACAAAGTGCCGATGAAATACGTCGACTACGACGAACAAATGTTCATCGATGACGGCGCCCGCATCGTGCCGCACGCGCTGGTCCGCAAAGGCGCTTTTGTCTCCCCCGATGTCGTGCTGATGCCCTGCTATGTCAACATCGGCGCGTGGATCGGTCCGGGCACGATGGTCGATACCTGGGCGACGATCGGTTCCTGTGCGCAGATCGGCAGCAATGTGCATATCTCCGGCGGCGCCGGGATCGGTGGTGTACTGGAACCGCTGCAGGCCGCACCGACCATCATCGAAGACGACTGTTTTATCGGTGCGCGCTCGGAAATCGTCGAAGGGGTGATCGTCGAGAAAGGCGCGGTGATCTCGATGGGCGTGTTCATCGGCCAAAGCACGCGAATCTATGACCGTGAGCGCGACCAGGTCAGTTACGGGCGGGTTCCCGCCGGTGCCGTCGTGGTGCCGGGCAGCCTGCCGGCGAAGAACGGCAAATATCAGCTGGCCTGCGCCGTGATCGTCAAACGGGTGGACCAAAAAACCCGGGAGAAAATCGGCATCAACGAATTGTTGAGAAACGCAAGATAAATGAGTGAGCGGCAGGTGACGCAGCTTTTACCGGATAAAGAATTGCGCCAAAAAAACCAGCGATGAACCAGGCAAGCAAAAAAACAATTGAGTTGTGCCGGCAACTGGTGCGGCGGCCATCGCTGACGCCGGACGATGCCGGTTGCCAGGGCATAATATCGACTCGCCTGGAGCATCTTGGATTCAAGACAGAGCCGATGAACAACGGCGAGGTAAGCAATCTATGGGCAACCCGCGGCAATGGCGGGCCGCTTTTTTGTTTTGCCGGTCATACCGACGTCGTTCCTCCGGGCGACCCGGGAAATTGGTCGACCGACCCTTACTCTGGCGAAATCAGGCACGGATTTTTATTTGGTCGTGGCAGCGCCGATATGAAAGGCGCACTGGCGGCGATGGTGACTGCCACCGAAGCGTTCGTTGCGGAAAATCCGTCCCACCGGGGAACGATCGCGTTCTTGCTGACCAGCGACGAAGAAGGCCCAGCAATAGACGGTACAGCGAAGGTCATGGAAACATTGGTGGACAGAGGCATCGCCATCGATTATTGCCTGATCGGGGAGCCGTCGAGCCAGGAAAAACTGGCGGACAATATTCGCACCGGCCGGCGAGGATCGTTAACCGGGAAACTGACTGTCGTTGGCGAACAAGGTCATGTGGCCTATCCGGAACTGGCGCGCAACCCGATCCACCACGTCGCCCCGGTGCTGAGCGAACTGCTTGGCCTGGTATGGGACGACGGCAACAAGGACTTCCCGGCGACCAGTCTGCAGATTGTTGCCATTGACGCCGGCAGCGGCGCCAGCAACGTAATCCCCGGTCGATTGGAGCTGCTGTTCAACTTTCGTTACTCGCCGGAAACAAACCGGCAAAGCCTGGTTGCACTTTGTGAGGAGATCCTCGATCGCCACGGTTTGAATTACCAACTGGAATGGGAGCACGGCGGAGCGCCGTTCCACACCCGGGGCGGCAAACTCATTGAGGTCGTTTGCGAAGTTATCGAAAAAGAGACCGGGCGGGCGCCGCGGACATCCACCTGCGGCGGGACGTCGGACGGTCGTTTTATCGCGCCGCATGGGGTCGAGGTCGTCGAGCTTGGCTTGCTCAACAAGTCGATCCACAAAGTCGATGAATGTACGCCGGTTGACGACCTCGAACGACTCAGCAATTTCTATCGCCAGATCCTCGAAAGAATTCTACTTGAGACCACGTTGAAGGACCTTCAGGCCCGATAAAATTTGCCGCCACCGCCAAATTCGCTTATTCAAAATCCAACGATATTCTGAGCTGAAAAATATTCGGCGTCTCATCGCCATTGATGCCGTTTTCAATATCCGCGCGGACATAATTGGCCATGAATCGCAGCTGCGGATTGACGTAATAATTAACGCCCAGCGTAATATTCTTCTCTTCGCCGCCATTGAACACGCCGTCATCCAGATCGATGCTGCTGAAACGGATCCCGAACTCCCAGGCCCTGGTCGCCTTTGCCCGGCCGAAAGTCCCGTTTTTGTATGGCCGGAATTCGCCGCCTGGAAACCAGCTGAGGTGGGCGTAGTAACCGCTGAAACCCGGATCGCCGATGCCCGCTGCCACCTGGTCCACGTCGACCGAGATGAATTCCGCCTGGGCCGACAAGCCGCCCCAACGGGCCGCCAGCTCGATGCCCAGGCTGGTCGATGAGCTGGCCTGGGTGATCGTGGTGTCAACCAGGCGCGCGCCGGCGACATGCGACTCGGGACGTACCCGGTATCGAAAGGTGTCGTCTTCGGTGCTCGGGGGTTCCAGCCACATAGCGGCCAGGCCGACATGATACAAAGTCGAATCGGTCTGGGTGTTCCAGGCCCCCCGGCTGGCAAAACCGATCCCCTGGTCGCCATTGATACTCTGGTTGGCTTCCTTCCCGAACAACATGGCTGACAGCGTCCAGTGCGGTATCGTGCGGTCCCAGCCGATCCCGATGCGTCTGCCCGGGGCAAAACCTGTCGGCGCCATCGCCCGTTCCATAAAAGGGATTAAATTGCTGCTGGTCAGCACGGCCAGGCTGAACGGCGGTCTTTTGTTGCCGATGGTCAACGACCCCCAGTCCGCCGAATACTTTATCCAGGCATCCTTTATGTCTGAGTTACTGGCGAAATCGTACTCAGCCTTGTAGCTCCATTTCTCATCGATTTCGCCACTGACACCGAGACGAGCCCGACGCAATTCGGTACCGCTGTCCAACGCGGTGACATCTTCGTCGAAGATCGCTGCATCGACATGGACTCTGCCGAAAGCACTGACGGTCATTTCCCCTGCATGGCCGGCAACGGAAAACGCGCATAACATGACGATCCCGAACCATCTCGGGAAGCAAAACCCTTTGTTCACTCATTTATCCTCAAAAGACAGTTCGTCTCGAACCGCGTTTCGGATGCGGAATGGGCGGCATTTTCTCCCAATACCGCAACAATTGCATCAGTATTTTCCGCAACCGGCAGCTTACCGAGTACTCGGGCGCAAGTTGTTAAAGGTCCCTGCCGCACCCAGAAAAAGGAGGGAAATCAATACCCATGCGGGCATGCTCAGGCCAGCAAAGCTCCAGTCCACGACCGCGCATTCGCCCGATCCTTCAAAGATCATCGACAAAGCCTGGGTTAACGGAAAGGCATCAAGAATGTATTCCAGGCCGGGGCCGCAGACAGGCACCTGATCGGGTGGCAGACTTTGCAGCCACAGGTGTCTGCTCGCCACCCCAATACCACTCCCCGCAACCACTACGATCATCGCGGCATAAATTCTTTTTCCCAGGCGGCCAGGGTCATGGATTGCCGCGGCAAGAAAAACCAGGCCAACGCCGATCACCGCGAAGCGCTGGAAAGCGCACAGCGGACAAGGATTCAGGCCATCGACATACTGGCTGTAAAGGGCAAAAGCCATCATCGATAGGCAGGCTGAAAACCCCACCAGGTTTAGCAATCTCTGACTCACCGACATTCTCCAGTCAACCGGTAACCTTGTCGCGCAAATAAACCGGCAAGGCCTGCTCGGGTCTTAGCGGCTCCTGATGCCCAACCAGGGCAACCGCCAGCAGCGCTATTTCCGCGGCCCGCGGCAGGCAATCGGCATCTTCGCCGGCCAGTTTTTTGCGTACCGCGCCAAGCTCGGCGACATAGGCCGAAAAACCATTCCCCGCACCATACCAGTCAGCTTCCTCGGGTACCTTGACATCCGCCGGAAGGTTGACCGATTCCTGCCCCACCAACTCGACCAGGTCCTGCTCAGCAGAAACCCGGTAGCTAGCCTGATAGACCTCTTGCATCCTTGCATCGGTCAACACCAGCACTTTGTCCCAACCATGTTTTTTGCCTGCTTGCAGTGCCAGCGCTGCCAGGTCGGATACGCCAAACACCGGGATATCCTGACTCAGCGCAAGGCCCTGTACCACGCCGGCCGCAATACGAACGCCGGTAAACCCACCCGGCCCACGACCGAAGGCCAGGTAGTCCAGCTGTTTTAGCTGGACGCCGGAGGCAGACAACAACTCGTCGATCATCGGCAGGATCAGCTCGTTGTGGCGGCGTGGCGCAACGACATAACGATCGGTGATTTCCCCATCCAGCAGCAAAGCCGCCGAACAGGCTTCGGTCGCTGTATCGAGCGCAAGAATTTTCACGATCCGGCTTCTCCTTCTGCCAGCAAATTAATGGCTCGTTCGATATCCTCGGTCACCGGCATATCGGGCAGACTTTTCAGGAACAGTTTACCGTATGGCTTGCTTTGCAATCGCGGATCCCCGAGCACCACGACGCCGGTGTCGGTTTCCGAGCGTATCAACCGGCCGACGCCTTGCTTGAGTGCGAGTACGGCCTGCGGTAATTGATGCTCGAAAAAAGCGTTGCCGCCCGCTTCGGTGATTGCCGCGATGCGTGCCCGCGTCAGCGGATCGTCCGGTGAGGCAAACGGCAGCTTGTCGATTAGCACCAGGCCGAGCGCCGGCCCGCGCACATCGACGCCTTCCCAGAAACTGGCCGCACCCAGCAACATCGCGTTGCCCTGGCGTCTGAATTCCTGCAGCAGCAGGTTACGCGGCATCTGGCCCTGGACGAGTACCGCCCGCTCAGGATTTTCTCCCCAGCGCTCCTCGAGCAACGCTGCCACCTCGCGTAATGCGCGGTGGCTGGTAAACAGGAAAAAGACCCCGCCGCGGCAAGCATCGATCAGCGGCAGACACTCCTCCAGCAATAACCTCGTAAACTGTGGATCAGCAGGAACTGGCAGGTCTTTTGGCATAAAAATCAGAGTATTGTGCTGATAATCGAAAGGACTTTCCAATTTCAGGTCGCTGGCCTCTTCGAGCCCCAGCCGACCCTTGAGATGAGAAAAATCGTCACCGACGGCCAGCGTCGCCGAGGTGAAAATCCAGCCGCAATCGAGGCTGTTTACGAAGCGCCCGAGGCTCTCCGACACATCGTACGGGGTCAGGTTCAGGCTAAATCCACGCGCCGTGGTTTCCAGCCAGCGGATGCCTTTTTGATCGCTTTTGCGGATCGTCTCGATGCGTTCCAGCGAGACGACCAGCCGCTGATAGCACTGCGCCAGCCCCGGTGTTTTTTCCGCTATTTCATCCAGCTTCGCAATCAACTCGCCGAGCCTGTCATCGAGCCTGCCCAGTGCCAGTTCGCTTTCGGTATCCAGGTTTTCGTAATCGCTGCGTCCTTTTTGCAAAGTCAGGCGAAGATCGGCGAGCCGCGCAGGCAGGCCGTCGAGCAAGGATTCGGTTTCAGCATCGTGAATCGCCGCCGCCAGTAATTCGGCGCGGGTATCGCGGGCGATATTTTCCAGTTGCCTGCTGCTGACGCTGAGCCCGAAAAACTGGCCGGCTATTTTTGGCAACTGGTGCGCTTCATCGACGACCACCGCATCGACACCCGGCAACAATTCACCGAAGCCTTCTTCTTTCAACACCATGTCGGCCAGCAACAAGTGGTGATTGACGATAACGATATCCGCGTCCATCGCCTCGCGTCTGGCCCTGGCCACGCAACAACCGGAATACACCGGGCACTCCTGGCCCAGGCAGTTCTCGCTGGTCGAGGTTACCTGCGGCCAGACCGGCGATTGCTCCGGCAAGCCGGACAATTCGGCAATGTCTCCGCTTTGGGTACTCAGCGCCCAGGCCCTGATTTGCTGCAAGTGGCGCCCCGGCCTGCCCCGCATGTCCTCCGCCAGGGACAAGCGGTGATGGCACAGGTAGTTGGCTCTTCCTTTGAGGATCGCCACTTTGACCGGCCGGCCGAGCGCGCGCGACAGTTCGGGCATGTCCTTGTCGAAAAGCTGGTCCTGCAGATTGCGCGTGCCGGTCGAAATAACGATGCGGATACCGGACAGCAGTGCGGGCACCAGGTAAGCGAAAGTCTTGCCGGTACCGGTGCCGGCTTCGACCAGCAGCCGTCCGCAGGAAGCCAGCGCAGCGCTGACCGCCATCGCCATTTCCTGTTGCGCCGGGCGCGGCGTGTAGCCTTCTATGGCATTCGACAACGGGCCATCGGCGGCAAAAATGTCGCTAAGATCCTGCATAAGTTTCTATGCGCATTCAAGCATCGCCTGTGAATCTGAACCAGTGGAATTTCCCAGCGATATATCTGCTTACAAATACTCGCGGATTGAATGATGCGGATTGACTGCTATTAGCGCAAGCCGGTAGCGCTTTGTTTTAACCCTCGTTTCAGCCAGTCTTTCAGCGAATCCTGGTCGAGCTTGATGCGGAACTTGAGGTACGGCCCCTGCGCCGTGTAACGGGCTTCGGTGAAATCTGCGTCGTGGAAACCGATGATGTTGTAGCCGATGCTGAGCCAGGCGTTCTTCATCACCATGTGACCGATATCCGCGCCGAGGCCATATTTCACGACCTTCGACTTCCATGTATGCAGGACACTGGCATGCAGGCCCCAGTCCCATTGCGGGTCAATGTCCCGGCGCATGCCGATGCCAAGCAGATCGGTAAAGCCGGTGTAACCGGTATCCGAATAATTACTGCGCACGTATTTTGCGGCGTACTGGAACGAGAACTGGACATCCAATGCCGGCTTCCAGTTGGCATTGAAATTGTTGACGACTTTCCAGCTACGCTGGTCGATGCTGCCCAGGTGCTGTTCCTCGTAAATCAGATCGAGCCGGTCAAATATGATCCAGCGGCTCAAGTCGGGCCGGTAAGCCCAGTTCAGCCGCAGATCACTGGTCGTCGTGCGCCCGCCGGCGGTCGGTTTGTCGCTGAACAAATGCAGACCGACCGAGAAACCATGACCCGCGATTTCTTCCCGGTACAAGCCGCCGAGAATGCCGAACCGTTCGCCGCTGTCGGCGTTACGATATTCAACCCGTCCGGTCGCCGACCAGACTTCCGCCCGGTAGGTCGCGCCGGCCCAGGTCGCGACGAAGTCGTCATTGCTGCCGGAAGCCAGCGGGAAATCGCTTTGCAGCGGCTGCACGCTCGCGCCGGCGATGGTGTTGGCATGGTCAACGCCGAAATCCAGCAACAGCTTTTCGGTCAGTTGCACGCCCTGGGTCAGTCCCAGCGTCGCGAAAGTGCGCGGCCCGTACTCGCTCGACTGCTGGTTGAGCGTGCTGCTGAATTCAGCCTGGTTCCACGGCTTGGCCCTGATCCCGACGCGCGTCATGTCGGTTTCGATATCCGCACCTTTGGTAGTCTCATATTCGGTGAACACCGTGATGCTGTCGCGCAGCTTGAAATCGACGCCCAGCGTCTTGCGCTGCGGGAAATCGGCATTGGCGTCGTTATCAGAGAGGACGATTTCGGTCGAGCCGCGCAAGGTCACCCGCCGGTCCAGCACATCGATCGACCCGCCCAGGTAAAGCTGCTGCGAGTCCTGGGTGTTGCCGAGGGCGTCCTTGTCGGACGCGTCGATAAAGCCAATCGTCGCGCTCCGGTTGCTTTGCCGATAAGTCAGTTCGGTCAGAATCGCGTCCCGGGTAACGCCGGACTGCAGGTTTTTCTGGCGGAACACATCGGCGGTCAGATCGAGATGCTCGTTGAGCTTGTAACGGCCGTCGAAACCGGTTTTCCGGGTGCCGCTTTCGCTGGCAAGCTGATGGCCCAGGCCGAATCCACTTTCCTGTTGGCGGAAATACGCGCGACCGGTAAGACCTGCGCTCTGGTGGCTCAACTCAGCCAGGTAAGCGTCGCCACCGACATCGATACCCGCACGGGTTCCATCGCTGCGCGCGACCTCCAGCTTCAGTTGGGTCGCTTCACCCATCTGCCAGCGCAGATCGACGGCGCCGAGGTCGCCTTCGTTACCACTGTCGCCCTGGTGAATATAACTGGCGCCGATTTCGATCAGGCCATCCGCCGAGCGCAGTGATGCGCGCCCACCGCCGCTGGTGTCTGTACCATTTGCGTTGCGGCTTTCGTACTCGACGATGATGAATAACGGGTTAAAGAGTTCGTCTCGGCTCGGTACCGGTTTCTTGAAGTAGACCGTACCCGCCAGGTAGTCGATGTTGTAATCGAGATAGCGGGTCAGCGTTTTCGTGCTGATGATCTGTTCGCTGCGGAAACGATCGCGCACCACCAGCCTGATTTGTTCGCTGTTGAGCACGATGTCTGCCGCGCTGAGCCGGTACAGGCCCGAGGTCCCGTTACCCTGGATCTCGTCTTTGACAAAAATCTGATCGGTCCGCGCGGCAAACGCGCTGTAGGCGAGCGTGCGCCCGCGATACTCGGAGCGAACACCATTGAGACGGCGGTTGTAACGCGCCAGCTCGGTGACCGTCAGAGCGGTTTCGTAATCGCCGAACAAGGCATAGAACTGGTTTCTTTCCAGCTTGAGGTAGAGTTTTTCCTGGCTGGATGCTTCGTAGCCTTGCTCGGTGCTATCGCCGTACAGGGTATAGAACTGCCGCGGGTCGATGGTGCCGAACAATTTCCGGCGGGCTTCGTCTTTATCTTTTGCCGTGTCATAAGCCATCGTCAGCAGGTATTCACCCTTGATGCGGCCCTTGGCAAAGAATGCGATGCGGCCATCCTCATAGAAATCGTCTTCAATCCCGCTCAGGTCAGCGAGTTGTGCGTTGTCCTTGATGTCGTTGTAGCCCAGCGTGGTTTCGGCAAGACCGACCAGGATCCAGTCACGGATTTCCGGTTTGAGCCAGACGCGGATCTCTTGTTCGCGCTGGTCGGCGAATTTGAAATGCAACACCGCCTCACCGGAAACCGTCGTCGGCTCCAGTTCGATTAGCGCGACACCATCGTCGCCAACCGTGTAAACCGGCTCCCGCTCGCCGATGGCAACCAGCGGGTTTTCTTTGAGCGATTCCACTTCCCACCATGACCGGCGCGGCGGATTGACATAGAAATTTCCGATCGTGCGCGGTCGCGCGGGCTCGCCCCAGCGATCGTACATCTGTATGGCAATAACCGGGCGGGTCCGGCCATCGGCGATCAGCACCGATGCCTCGACCCGAACCTCGGCCCGCTGCGGCCCACCGGCGTAATGGATCTTGCGAGTCAGGCGTTTGACCTCATTGCCATTCTTATCACGGAACACAGCATCGAGTTCATTGCTGCCGTCGATCAGGTTGATACCGCGCCAACGACTCAGGCTCACCGATTTGCTTGCCGTCGTCCGCGTGCCTTCAAAACTCAGAGCACTGATTTGCAAGCCGTTGACGAACAGTTCGACGGTCTGCTGCGGGTCGTGTTTGACCGCAACCTTGAGGCTGGGGATCGGCGGCCGGTAGCCATCCTTCGGCCAGACCCAGCCGATGCCCGGCGCCAAGCTGTCAAGCAGTGCCGGGTCGTCGTATAGCGCATCGGGATCGGGCAACGACTCCTGCTTCCGCTGCTCGCCAGTCAGATACTCTTCGCGCGACGACCGCTGGACGGTGTCCACAGCCAGGATACCGCTGCTGGCCTGGGTCACCTGCGCTTTTTCCGGGCTCAGCATTCTTTCACCCCAGACATGCAATTCGACCCGCCGGTTAACGCGTCTGTCCTCTGCGGTTCTTTCCACGACCAACGGCTGATCGGCGCCTTTGCCTTCGACGCTGATCTGATCCGGGGAAAGGCCCAGCTGGGCCGCAATGTAATCCGCGACGCTTCTCGCCCTCGCTTCTGAAAGCGCGTAATTGTCAGCGAACAAAAAACGGCTGCGCGCGGCAATTCTTGTATTGTCCGTGTGGCCAACGGAGCGCAGGTGGAGATTGGTCAAACCCTCCCAGTCGGCTACGACAATGTCGAGTTCAGCCTCGTCCTGCTCGCTCAAGATCGTTTCCAGTGTCGGAAAATGCGGAGTAAATATATAGTCAAACCGGTCCACTGAGGCTGGCGACAGTTGCAACCGGTTTTCTGCAACCGGCGTGCGTAATTTCTTTTCGAGCGGCGAGTCAAAATTGATCAACGCCTTGCTGATCAGTTCACCATCCAACTCGGGTCCGATCGCGGCGCGGAAACGGATCTCCTGCTGCCAGTCCTTGCCGTCGGGCAATGGGAAATTGAGCATGCGACCACTTTGCGCGTAATCGCTGACCGGCTGGCCGTCTATGCGGGCGGTCCCGGACACATAAGTGAGGCCTTCGGGCAACAGCACTATCACCCGGACATTGGTCACCGGCACATCGGTGACAGTCGCGCTCAGCCGGTAATCGACCTGGCGTTTTTGCGATAGCAATCGGCTGTCCATGCTGACGCTGACCTGTCCTTTCGCCGGTTCGAGTTCGCGCAGATAAAAATCGGCGCGCCACAACGAGCCTGGCTGCAACTCGACGAACTGCGTCGATTTGCTGCCGGCGAATCGAGTGTTGTCCTCACAGGCAATCAGTTCGACGTATGGCGGTATCGTGACGGTGTCAACCTGCACGACATGCGTGCCGGGTTTCAGTCCTTCGAAGTGGTAACGGCCATTCTCATCGGTGACCACGTAACGCCCGTCTTCCAGGTATATACGCACACCGCCGATGCCGGTTTCCTCATCACCGGAATCGTTCTTGCAACTTCCAAGCAGGACTCGGCCGGCCAGTAAACTCTCACTGCCAAGCAGATCTTCGGCGATGTTCACGACCGCGGTGGCGGCATTGGACAGCAGGCCACCGTTGGTAGACGCCTGTGCCTGGTTGATCGCCTTGCCAAGTGGGGCCCCGGCCGCGACTTCGACGACATAGGCGATAGCGACGCTGCCAGCCGCCGGCAGCACGCCGATATCGATGGTCATCTGGCGTCCATCGGGACCGATCAGCGGGTCGGCGGCGGCGATGCCATCGATGGTCAGCGAGCCCGCCTGGTATTTGAAACCGACCGGCAGCTGATCGGTGATCACGGTGCCCGTCAGGTTCCCAAGCGCCGAGGTATTTTCCAGCACCAACTGGTACTGCACAAAATCACCGATCGCGGCAACGCCGTTGCCGGTGGTTTTCTGCAGGAACAGCTCGGTGCTTAGCAGGTCCAGTGGCAGATCCACTGCGAAGCCTGGCTCCGGCCCGCTGGCGAGCACGTTGCCAAACGAACCCGGACCCAGCGCGTACGGTGCGCCCGGCAGTAATTGCAATTCGGCGATCGTCCGTGTCGAGGGCGCGACAAACCCCGCCGACGGTATCACCTGAATCCGGTAATTCCCCGGCGGCACGACCGGGAAGCGGTATTCACCGCTGGCGAAATTGTAACTGGTGCCGCCGCTGTCGGTGACGGTACCGCCTGAAAGAACAGTCGACGGAAAAATACTGATGCCATCGTCGCCAAACACTTGTGCTGGCAAGCCGCTGGCATCGTCCAGCAGCGTAATGCTGGCGCCGTCGATCGGCTGGCCGAGCTGCGAATCAAACACGCGACTGTATGGATCGACCCTGACGTTGTCGCCAGACTGGTCGCTGGCGTCCGCCGGATCGACATAGTCGGCAGAGACCTGGCCGCCGGCCGATAACTGGAGCACACAATCTCCCGGCACTGGATTTCCGGACGCGCTCTGCAGATAACCCGCGAATACACCGCTGTCCACCGCGGTTTCGGTCAGCAGAATCTCTTCATTGTCACCAGCCGGAGAACCCTGCAAGATCACGCTCACCGTTTCCCGCACCAACGGGTCCAGGTTTTGATCCGCATCGGCGACCCGCACAAACACCGCTTCGCCGACGTGATACGAAAGACTGTCCACGACGGTTTGCGGCTGGTTCGGGTCGATGCTGATGCCACCGGTCAGCAACGGATCCGGCAACGCAACGAAGCCGGTACCCGATAAGTTACAAGACGCCGGCCCGATCGCCTCCACGAGCCCCGGGGCGCCAGGCAGCACCCGTGTCAGGTCGAGAATACTGGCGGTCCTGGGCACTACGGTGACAATTTCAACCAGATTGCTGATCACTGTTTCCGGCAGACCAGATGGAGCCTGATAATCGAGGGTTGCGAGGTTCGGAATAATCGTTCCGGGCGGGGTCTGAGCCACCGCCGGCAACGCCGAAAGCAGTCCCAATAAAAGCAAAAAAGCCCGGACCGGGCGAATTAGAGACGACGATTTTTTCGTCGGTTTCTGATCAGGTGGCGGTCTCCTCCCGGAACCTGAGCCCCGGTCTGAACGCAAGCCGGGGCCGCCGACCGAACCACCGGAATTTCCGGTGGTTCGGCCGCGTCCCCGTAACGAGTATGCGCCCAAGAAGATCAAGAGGAGAATTCCCGGGCTACTGTATCGTGACCCGGAAGCTCACCGTGGCGACATCGGCCGGGTTCAGCGTGACAGCGTTGACTGTCACGATGTTCGCGGCGAATACGCCCTGATCAGCATCAGCCTCTTCCGTCAGATCGGTAACGACTGCGTTGATATCGAGCTGGATATCAAACACATTGCCAACACCGTACTGATTGGACGTGAACGCAATCCTGCCGGCGCCGATTTCAACCGACAAATCATCGGCAATCGTGACAGTGGTCGCTTGCGCGGTGCCGGTATTCGTCACCGTGATCGTGTATTCGACGATCGCGCCGGGAACGGCCAATGGATTGGTCGTGCCGTTGAACGGATCCGAGATTACAGTGGACGCTTTGACAATCGTCAGCACCGCCGCCTGCACCAGGAATGCATCCCGGTCGGAAGCCTGACCATCCACAGCACCGTCATCGGTCGAGGTGACCGCGGGGAAGTCGTCGGCAAACACCACATCGACCGATCCGGGCGTATCCGCACCGACAGTCTCCGCCGTCAGCGCATCCAGTACCCCCGAGGTCGAATCATGCGTCGTCGCCTGCAGCGAAACACCGATCACCGCGCCATTGACGGCGCCAACGGGAATATCCGCAACCACCCAGACGGTGCGCGTTTCATCGGCAGCCATCGCGTTGAGGAAGGTCACGACCACGTCAGCACCATCGAATGTGTTGCTGCCATCGTCCAGGTATATGGTGATGGTGGTTGCGTCACTGGTTGCGCTGTCGCTGTCGGTCAGCGCTGCGCTGAACGGCACGGAAGCACCGTCACCCAGGTTGACCGCTGCCAGGGCATAGTCTTGCTCCGTATTGCCTTCGTTGGTCACCGTAAACCCCAGTATCTGCGGGTCGACAAAACCGGCGACCAGCTGGCCGGGAACGACCACTGCCGCGCTGTCGCTGATTTCGGCAACCAGCACGTCGACCATGTTGTCCACGACAAAAACCGCGGGCGCGCTGGTGACCGGCGTTTGCGCGACGCCGCCACTGGAAAAGTTGACCGTGGCGTCGTTGGAGATCGACGTCCCCGAAGGCGTACCGACCGCGAAGGTCGTCTGGGCAAACATCAGACCCAGCAGACCGACAAGCACGCCAAGGCGCGTTATCTTTGCTTGAGTTTTCATTTCTTTCTCCTCGTTTCATAACCCTTGCGGGCGCATACAGGTATAAAAACCGGCGCACGAATACCTGCACTCCGTGCACCATCCCCCGTTCAAAAATGAAATTTTCTAAATCTTTCTTGTTATTTTTTAGCTACCGCCAGCACCGGCTTCTTGCCGGCAGCGGCGGTTAGCTTGTTGTTCACTGCAGCCGCGTGCGAAAACGGGCAAAACCCTGCGCACCCGGTTGTAGTTCGTTCCTCAGTATCCAGCGTATATCCGTATAGTCGGATGCCTGCGCCGGCCGCTGGCTGCCATCTGGCGCAGTCACCACCAGTTCTTCGGGCGTACCCCAGCTCTGTCCGCCATCGATCGAAAAACTGATATCGGCGCCGGGTCCGAAAGCGGTCCCATCCACGTATTCCATGTGCCGCGGCACCGGGTTGGTAATCACGACGCTTTCCGCCGGCTCGCTGCCGGTATTGGAAAAACTGACGGTGTAGATGACGATATCGCCAGGTACGACCTTGCTGGCCGGCTCAAGACGGGTAACCGTTTCACCATTGGCGTCGGTCTCGATGATTTCCACATCGGCCGAAGTCTGGATCTGAATAACCCCGGTTTCCTGTGGCGTCGCGACGAATGACATCAGAAACAGCGCCAGCAAGCCGAGCGAGCGAGCGATAATTTTGTTGTTGAAAGTTTTCATGGTTTATCCCCTTAGTTGATGACCACGGTAAATGCGATGGTTTGCGGTCCATCCGCCGAATCCAGATCGCCCAGCGACACGGTTACTGCGCCACCGACAAACGCGCCGGCATCGGCATCCGGTGCATCGGTCAGCGGACCGCCGTTCAATGTCAAAGAACCTGCCTGGTAGGTGGTAAAAGGCGGAATCGGATCAGTGAAAGTCGCGTTGATTGCCGTGCCCGAACCACTCGCGGTCACCACAATCTGGTAGGTGATCTGTGCGCCCGGTATTGGCTCGGTCCCGCCAAACGGATCGACAACCGATGCTGACTTGACGATTGACAGCGAAACGTTGCTGACGATGTAGGTGCCGGTATCGGCATCATCGCCGCCATTGGCACCGACCACCGCATCGGTACCCAGATCGCCCTGGCCACCAAAAACATCGCCCGGGGCGCCGGTTCCGGTCAGGGAAGTCGCGGTCAGCTCGCTAAAACCCTGGTTGCCGTCGACCAGCCCGAGCGGGATATCGTTGACCAGCAGAATATTGACCGAGGCGTCCGGCGCCAGTTGCGGGTCATTGACCCCGGCATTGTACGGGGTGTCGCCGGCGGACAGGTCGCCGCTGCCATCGCTGTCAAAAAAGATCGATGGCGCCGCCGGGACCGGATCGAAATCATCGCCAGGCAAGGCGCTGTCGATAGCCAGGGTGAAATCCTCGGTGCCGTTACCGGTGTTGGTCACGGTAAACAGCAACGAGCGATTGGCGTCGCCCGGCGTCACCGGGACGATCGGGCTCTGCAACAGGACGTTGACATCGAGGATCTCGGCCACGGTGACCACCAGGATGTTCGAGCTCTGCGACACCGGCGTGCCGGCGATCAGGTAATCGACCTGGGCGGAATTCGCGATATCCGTACCCGCAGTGGTACCCACTGCGTATACGGGTTGCGAACCGATCAGGGCTCCCAGCAAAAGCAAAAACATCGGTGTCCGTCTCATTATTGGCTCCTTACGCCGCCTTGCACTTGCCATCTGTTTATGGACGCGGGTACAAGCTGCAAAAACCCCCGCGAATTGAGTGTGTTACCGGAGCGAATATAGGTTAATCCGCGAAGTAACATAATGGTTTGGTGCTTATTTTCCCGAATTATTTGACAGTTATTTCTGAAATTGTGAACGGCGTCACAAGCATTCGCGTCATGCCAAACACTGGCGACACTGGAAAAAAAGAATCGGGGGCAAAACGGCCTTGTGCCAAAGCGGGGAAGAAAGCCCGGGCCAACAAAAAAACAGCCGGTGCGCCCCGGAAACCGGCTACTACAAAAGCGAAAAAAACCCGAACTAAGCGGAAAACCAGCGGCCAGGCCGCGCCGGCCTCCGTGTATGCCCTGGATCAGGTGCCGAACCGCGCCAACACGGAAGAGGTGCCGCACCTGTGAACAAGTACTCGGTGCCAATCCGCTCATCGGTTTTGACGGTCGTGAAGTCCTTGGCGCCATCGGTGGCTTGTTCCGGATACTCTCAGTCAGAGCGGACTTCGTCATCCGCGAACAATACTGCTACCCATAGCGTCTCGGTCAGGCAGATACCTGGCTAAATCTGATCTTTAAGCATCCCTTACCAAGACTTTGATCGTTCCGTCCGCGGAGCGTGTAGCCGATCGACACTGTCTTTCCCTGCATGTCGGGCCCCACCGCCAGCCGCAAGTCGCTTTCAAAAGCCTGCTCCGGGCTGTCAGGGGGGAGCAAGCCGAGCGAGCTGCGCACCAGTATTTTGTCATCGCGGCGCTGTACCTCCGGGTAGCCTGGCTTTTCGACCTCATGCCGAGAGCGTTTGTCATCCGGGCTGATATACAGGCGATCGGCCACATCCAAATCCGGAATTCGCGGAAAAGCGAGTACAATGCTCACATCCTTGATGCCCTTTGCACCCTTGTTGCAAACTGTCAGATTCAGTTTCACTGCTCGTTCTTCGAAAAAGTAGTAGTTATCGGCGTCGGCAAACTTTTTTTCGGGCTCTTCGTATACGCCAATCAACGTATCCATGCCACGCGCATCGAATTCGGCATCAGGACCATATTCACGTACGTGCGTCATTCGCATAATTTTTGTGTTTAGCGTACCGAAACTATCTTTAATCGCCTTTTTGAAATCCAAGCTCTTCTTAACTTTCCGTTTTTCCCCGGCAGATGGCGGATTAGAGGTGTCAGGCACGGGCGACTCGAACAACGCACAGTCCGGCCGGCCATTGAAACCCACCATAATCGTGGGTTGATTGGCCGCCTCGTGCGCGCTGATCTGAGCGAGCTCAGTGCAATCGACGGCGCGAAGTTGCCGGCCCTCTCGGATCCAGGACTGACCGCGCGAAAGCTTTTCGGAGAAATCCTGCCTGACGACATACGGCCCGTCATCGCAACCGTCAATTTCCAGAGCGCCAACGAGCTTGTTGTTAATCCTGTCGTAGATGAATGCCAGGTGGAGAACCGGTTCGATCAGTGCCGATGACAGCCGATGGGCTTTCTTCAGATCGGTCATGACGCTGTCAGCGATACCGACGATACGGCTGCCAGCCATGGCTCCCGCATTGATCCCAAACAGGATATACCGGGGGCCATCGACATCGGCGTTGGCCAGGCCGATGACCTCCTTGACCAACTCCTCCTGATCCTGCTCCCGGAAAGGATCGCAAACGAGCAGGTTTGCGGAGGTTAGTGATCGTTCTAGCAATTGCTTCAGGAGCATGACATTGACCGGAAATCGCACTTACCGATAACTCTAGATGCTACGCCTTACATGATTCTGCGATGGCAGTCTCAGTTTCCTGATCTGATCCGTTCGGGTATCCAGCCTTTTTTGCCACTTGGGCTTCTACCGGCGTGGACCTGTCTGGCATTCCAGATGTTTCCTTAACTTCATAAAATATTCCGATGATGTGAACCGGATCACACTGTCGGTCGGACCTTCCTCTCGAACCGGCATGCCGTTCACATCCAAAACGCCACTAACTCTCTAATATTTCGAAAGTGATCGTGTCTGGCGAGAGTTGATCCAGGCCTGAAATCCGCGATACTGAGGGAACGACACTGCCACGAATTAGCAATGAGTCGATAGGTGACCCTTTTTCGTATACGTTATTGGGATGGCAATAAATAGCTTGAATACCATGATGGTGACTACTGCGAAAGCCAAAAACGCGAGCCCGAACAGCGGCAGTCGCTGCAGGTCCGGTCGCGATGCCGGCTGGCTGCGGCTAGGTAGCGCATGGGCGCTACTAGCTGCCCTCTTCGTTTTCGTGCTTGTCCCCGGGACCTCGGCGGCGGACGTACTGACGTTCCAGCAGGGCGACGGTAAAGGGGCTCCTTCCGATACGGATGATGCCGAGATCAGAGAGACCTCGACGGTTTTTACTAAAAGAGTCATTGCGTCAACGGATGATGCTGAACAGCAAACAACAAGTACTTTTGGGATGAATTTGACAAGTTTAGATTTAGAATTACATGACAGAGGCGGAACGAATGACGGATATGTGGGAATGCGCTGGACCAATGTCACCATCCCACAAGGCGCAACGATTGACAGCGCCAAGATTCAATTTCATGTGGATGAGATTGTTGCTGACTCAAGCGTAGCTTTAACAGTAACTTTTAGAGGCGAAGACGTTGACGATGCCGCAACCTTCACAACCACTGCCTCCAACCTTAGTGATAGAACAGAAACAACCGCATCGGTTGATTGGGCTATTCCTACATGGGTAACTGTTAACGATGAAGGAGCCGCTCAATTATCTGCTGAACTGAAAACCATTGTTCAGGAAATAGTCGATAGAGGCGGCTGGAACTCCGGGCAGGCTTTGGTCATCATGATTAAGGCATGGCCCAATAATTCAGGACAAAGACACGCAGAATCCTTCGATGGTGAATCCGCCGCTGCGGCTGAATTACAAATTACCTACACAGAAAACCTCGGCACCGCTACGTCCTTGAATGTTGACGGTAGCCCCCATCAACACGTCGTGATGAAGTTTCCGAATATCTTCGGTGGCGGCGCCAACCAGATACCGCTGGGCTCGACCATCAACAGTGCCACATTGACCTTGCAGGTGACGAACACCACCGGTGTCGATCCGAGCGTCTACCAACTCATTGAAAGCTGGGTGGAATCACAGGTCATCTGGGCCGACCGCAGCACCGGCGTGAGCTGGACCAATCCGGGGGCTGATGGCACCGGCTCACACAAGGCCACAGCGGAGGGCGTCTTCCCGATGGGTTCGACGGGGTTCCAGAGCCTGGCCGTGACAACTAGCGTGCAGAACTGGTCGGACGGCGAGGCCAATGAGGGCTGGGTCTTCACCGATAACTCGACCGACGATGCGGACGTCGATTCCAGTGAGAACCTGACCGCCGCCAACCGCCCGCAGCTCTCGGTAACCTATACGCCCCCCCCTTGTCCCGGGGGTGTTGTGACCACCACGGCCGATTCCGGGGCAAGCTCTCTGCGCGAATGTATCAATTTTGCCAATATCAACCCGGGCACGACTATTCAGTTCAATATTCCCGGTCCGGGAAATCGCAGCGCCGGCGCCGATACCTGGTGGGGAATCTCACCGGTCACGCCGCTTCCGACTATCACGGCTGCCGGTACCGTCATCGACGGAACCACGCAGACCACGAACCAGGGCGATACCAACAGCCGTGGACCGGAAATCGAATTGGATGGCTTATCGGCGGGCATTGCCGCGAATGGCCTTGTCATCGGCGCCACGGCTGCCGGTTCAACGATCCGTGGCCTCGTCGTTCAGAACTTCTCATACAACGGCATCCTGCTGCTCGGCGGCAGCAATCTCATCGCCGGCAACTATCTGGGCATAAGTGCCGATGGCACGACTGTCGCTGCCAATAACCCGGCCGCTGTTTCGTATCGGGGCGGGATCCGGGTCGAGTCTTCCTCCAACACGATCGGCGGTACGACGGCGGCCGACCGGAACGTCATCTCCGGCAATGGTTTTGCGGGAATTGAACTCTTTGGTGCCGGCGCCACCGCTAACGTGGTGTATGGAAATTACATCGGCGTCGATGCTACCGGCACGCTCGACCGCGGCAACACCCAGGAGGGCATCGACCTTGAACTCTCGAGCAGCAACATCATCGGCGGTCCCGGGGCAGGCCAAAGAAACATCATTTCCGGCAACGACAGTGACGGCATAGAGATCGATGGCGGTGACTCAAATGTCGTTCAGGGCAACTATATCGGTACCGACTTCACCGGCACTGTCATCATCAGCAACGGCCGTGACGGCATCGACATCAACGAGAACGGCGTCGATGGCGCAACCGGCACTCTGATTGGCGGCACTGGAGCCAACGAGGGCAATCTGATACGCGGAAATGGCATCTACGGTATCCAGGTCCGCGGTGCGCCGGTCATCAACAACTCGATACTCGGCAATCAAATTTACGGAAATGTCCAGCTGGGCATCGATCTCAATAATGATGGCATCACGGTAAACGATGCGTTTGATGCTGATAGCGGCCCCAACGATTTATTGAATTTCCCGGTGATCACCTCGGCGACGGCGAGTGCGGGCACGGTCTCGGTTGACTTCGACCTGGATGTGCCCGCTGGCGATTACCGCATCGAGTTTTTCACCAACCCCTCCGGCGCGGATCCGTCTGGCAATGGCGAGGGGGAAGCATTTGCATCCTCAGTGAACATCACGCACACCGGCTCTGGTGTGGAGAGTTTCAGCCACAGCTTTGCGGGTTCCGCGGGGGATATTCTAACCGCGAACACAACGCTGTGTACGACTGGCATTTGCTCGGGCTTTCTGTCTACCTCGGAGTTTTCGACGGCCTTTACGGTAACCCCCCCTGTAACGTTTTCCGCTCGATGGCCGTTGGATGAAATCTCCGGCGTCATTGCAGCTGATGTGGACGCCGGCAATGACGGAACCTATCGGAACGGGGTTCTGTTGAATCAGACAGCAGCCTGTACGGACACGGGCAACGCGGTGTATTTCGATGGCGTGGACGACTTCGTCGAGGTACCTCACTCACCGGA
>JACZVC010000017.1:0-20000 GCA_022572885.1 Pseudomonadota bacterium
GGACTGCTCCACAGGCTGGTCCTCGGCCAGCTCCAGGCTTGGCAAACCCTCATAGCTGGTCGCAATTGGTGCGTTATCGTAGGGCTCGCGCAACCAGTGATACCAAGCCAGTATCCCTAGATTGACCGCCAGCAGAACTAACAGGAAATTTCTCAACAATGGTCTCTTAACCCGTATATTTCACCAAGGATCGCGGATCCTGGGTGAGGGCTCGGGCGGCTGAGGGCAGGTCCAGGGGGTCTGCGCGGCAGAAAGTATGCCTACTGCGAAAGCACCACAGCGGTCCATTTTTCCGATCTTTTTCGTTGCGTAGCTCCACTATGCGCCTCAAAAGATCGAAAAACTGTCCTCGCTGTGACGCTTTCTCGCTACGGATATTTCTACCGCGCAGGCCCCTGGCGAAACCCATAGCGGTAGCTATGGGTTGAGTGCAGACCAAGCTCAGGCGTCCGGGAACCAGCCAGGGCCGCGACAGGTGGACGCCGGCGTAGGATTTGTAATCAGCCATCAACGCATCGATCCCTCAAAATACCCGAATTTTCCGCAGCATGCACTTGGCGGCCACCGCCTTGGTCAAATATGCGGGTCAAGGTCGCTTGCCGGCAATAACTACCAGGCCCCGAAGCACGAGGTCGGCAACAATTTCGGCATTATGCAGCAGCGGCAGCAACATATCGGCATCTCCGCCGCATAGCAATATCCGGGGCGAGCTTTGCGTGCGTCTTTCCAGGAATTCCTTACCATGCCTTACCAGCGAGACCAGTGCGATCAACGATCCGGAATGTATTGCTTCACTGGTGCTGCGCGCGGCAATTTCTTCTTCACCGCAGATCCTGTCTGCAGCCGCTTCGGCAAGCTTGGCGATATCGCTGGTGTTGCCCAGCAACGACGACAACATCATCCGATAGCCCGGCGCGATAACGCCGCCCAGGTGCTTACCCTCCGTATCCAGCATATCTACCGTCAACGCGGTCCCTGCATCGACAATGACCAGCGGGCCAGGCCGGTGGTGCCGCGCGCCGATCATGGCCGCCCAGCGATCGACGCCCATTTGCGTTGGATCCCGATAGGCATTGGTCACGCCACCGGCCTCCCGCACGCTTTCAACACAGACCACCCTGGCGTCTTCGGTGTCGATCAGTCCTCGGATTTGTTGCCCGGCGACATTGGCGACCACAATACGATCGGCCTTACGGTCACCGGCGTATAAGTCATCGCTACTGACATCCACCCAGCTGGAGGTATACTGCGAACCCAGTTTTCCCTGCCACCAGGCCCACTTCACGCGGCTATTGCCGGCATCGATCAATAACAGGGATTCGCTTGCCATCTTCTTCCGCTTCATCTTCGGACCCATCAGGCGATGAGGCCCCGACGCGGCCAGCCTTCTGCCCTGGTCGGCCGCAAACTGATATCCCCGGCAACGATCCGCTGTATTTCCCCCTCCGCCTCAAGCAACAGGCAACCATCATCGGCTATGCCTCGACATACGCCATGGGTTATGCCGGTATCGGATACCAGGTCCACTTGCTGATCCCGGCAAACGTCAGCACGCCGGAGTTCCTTCAGAAACGGCTTCAGACCCTGCAACATGAATATATCCAGCGCCGCGACCCACTCGGGCAATATTTGCTGAACCAGGCTGCTTCTTGACGGCGGCGCGCCATTGCCCATGCCCGCAACATCGCGCCACTCACCAGCCATGGCTTCGCCTCGTGGGCCGGGCAACCGGTAATTCAAACCCAGCCCGGCGACCAGGTGTAAGCGGTTATCGGCGGTGTTTCGCAGTTCGACCAGAATCCCAGCCAGCTTCCCTTTGGCCACCAGGTCGTTCGGCCATTTGATCCCGACCGGTTCTATGCCCAGCTTGGTCAATGCCCTGCGCGTTGCCACCCCCAGCGCCAGCGGCAAAGCCGCCAGGTTATGCGGCGAACCGTCGAAAGCGACAGCCAGGGAAAGACAAATTCCCGACGCCGGCGGCGATAACCAGTTGCGACCCCTCCTGCCGCGGCCAGCGCTCTGGTACTCCGCCAGAAATACCCGGACCTGCCCATCTTCGGGCGGCGTCTGCTCCAGCAACCTGGTGTTGCTTGAATCGACTTCGCCGGCAACCTCGCAGGAGACGATGCGCTCATGGCACCACTCCGGCAAACTCGCGACAAGCTCTGCAGCGTCGAAAAGATCCACCGGGTATGGCAACCGGAAGCCTTTATTCGGGTTGCCCAGCACCTTCAGACCCAGGCCACGCAGTGTTTCGATCTGCAGATTGATATCTGCAATCGGGATCGCCAGGGTCGCCGCCAGCTCTGCCGCGGAATGCGAGACCCCGTCAGAAATGATCCTGAGTACCGGAAGCCAACGATCCTGCCCCATCAGGAATCGCGCCGGAATATCGCCAACTGCCCGACCCTCGCTTCCGCGCCAGCCTTCAGCCGCCGAATGTTTTCCCGATGCGTGTAGACCAAAAACAAGGCCATGGACACGGCCAACGTCAGCAGTGGCTGGTTGGCTATTTGACCGGTCAGCAGCAAGTAAACAGGCGCAGAAAATCCCGCCATTATCGTCGCCAGGCCCACGTAGCCGCTCAACATTACGATCAGCAGCCAGACCAAGATCACCGGTAGCAATATCACCGGCTGGATGAAAGTCAGGGTACCGATCAAGGTTGCTGCGCCCTTGCCGCCCTGAAAGCCATGCCAGAAAGGATAACAATGACCAATAACGGCGGCGGATGCGCAGGCCATGACCAGCCACTCGCGGCCCACGGCAGGGTCCTCGGCAAGCCCGGCTATTGCCAGTACCGGAATCAACGCCGCAGAGATGTATCCTTTCCCCACGTCTATAATCATGACTCCCAACGCAAACATCTTGCCTTGCGTGCGCAGAGCATTGGTGCCGCCGGCATTACCGCTGCCCATTTCTCGAATATCCACGCCCCCCTTGAGTTTTCCGATCAAGAGGCTGCCGCTGACGGAGCCGAGCAAATAAGCCAGCAATACTTTTGTTCCGAGTTCGAGCATCAATACCAGCCTTGTTGGCGCACCTGGTTGGGCCAGGAACGACACGGCCCATCTGGTTACAATACCCGATACTTCGGCACAGAAAAACCAAATGACGAATACCTGCGAAGCACACCTGTTTATCAATGAGTTCGCCGGGCGTGGCCGCGCAACGCGGCAGGCCGACAAAATCAGCAATCGGCTATCGCAGGACGGCCTGCGCCTGACCACGGCTGTGACCAGGTCGCCGGGCAGCCTGATCGACCAGCTTGCGGTCGCCTGCGAAAGCGGAGCCAAAAACGTATTGATCGCGGGCGGCGATGGCAGCGTCAATGAAGCCATCAACGGAATCATGGAGGCCGAGGCCGACCCGCGACTGGGTGTAATCCCGCTCGGCACCGGCAATGATTTTGCCAAGGCGCTTGACATACCCCTGGACTGGCGTCGCGCCTGTGACCGGATAATCGAGGAAATCAGCCGGCCGGAGACCGATGCGCGCATCGATGTCGGCCGGTGCAATCAAAGGTTTTTTCTCAACGGCGTCGGTATCGGTTTTGATGCCAAGGTTGCAATAATGGCGAGCCGGATGAAATGGCCTACCGGGCAGATCCGCTATCCATTGGCGCTGGCGCAAGCCCTGATCAGCGGTATAGAAATCCCGCGGGTCAAAATCGTCACCGATGAATCCGTGCTGGAAATGTCGATCACCTTGATCTCGGCGATGAACGGCCGGATTGCCGGTGGCATTTTTCCGCTGGCTCCCGACGCGAGAATCGATGACGGCCAGCTCGATATCGTTATCGCCGACGGCATGAACCGCAGACAGGTTATTCGCCTGCTTCCTCGCTTGATGAAAGGGACCCATCTGTCGCTGCCTGCTGTAACGATGATTCGGTCGCGGACCCTGAGACTTGAATCCAGCCTGCCCCTGGCGGTGCAAACCGACGGCGAAATACTGACCGCCGCGGCTCGCAACCTGGATATAGAGCTGCTACCCGGGCGCCTGTCTGTGATCGGAGGGAGACCTGCCGAATAATCTGGCAGCAGTCTTTCAGGCAGCCTGTGACATTTTTCTCATACCCAGGTATATACCAAGCAATGTCAGGACGGCGCCAGTCAGCTCGGTCGGCGTGATGCTCCTGGAAAAAAACCAGACATCCCATACGAAAGCCAGCAAGGGTTGCAAAAGGAGAATCAAACCCACCCGCGAAGCGGGCACCTGGGCAAGGCTATGCGCAATCAGCAACCAGCCGAACACCTGCGCCACCAGGGCATACGCCAGCAGGATACCCAGGTCTTTGGACCATGAAAGCGCCAGCGAGTCACCGGCTGCAGTCGCGCCGATGCCCAGCAAAGCGGCGCTGATCAGGGAAACCAGCGCAAGATCGGCAACCGCGGATCGCTGCCGGCCATCGGTGCGGGTGCGCCTCAGCGAGAGAATATAGGCGGCATAAAACACTGCCGTCAATAAACCCAGCCAGATGCCAGTACGATATTCCTCGGTGAGAATCTGCCAGTCAAATCCGACAATCATGCCCAGGCCCAGCAACGCCATCGGGATGGCGACCATGAGCTGCCAGCGCCAGCGTTCGCCAAAGAAAAGCACCCCGGCCAGGGCGAGAAAAAAAACCTGGAAGTTGGCGAGCATGGTGGCCAGACCGGGCCCCACATAAATGATGCTGCGGTGCCAGGTCCACAGGTCGGCGGCAAAAAATACTGCGGCGAGAAAAATCGCCAGCAAGCCGGTCAGGGCCCTGCCCAGCGATCTTTTGGTGGCAAGGATATACAGCAACAGGAAACCTCCGCCAAAAAGCAGGCGGTAGAAAGCGCTGACGGTGGGCGGAACCGACAGCACCTTTACGAAAACAGCGGAAAAGCTGATGAACACCGCACCGGTCAGCAGCCTGATTGTTGCCTTGGTATCAGAATCCAGCGGCATTACGATTTGCAAACCTAGGACAGCCTGTTCATTGCAGCGTGAACTCATGGACCTGCGAACTGATAACCGGTTCGGCGCCATCGCCCGAATTTACGGCGTCAACCATGCCACCGACTATATAAAAAGTCCCCGCGTTGGCAAGCAGACCGCGGTGATCCATGGTTGCCGTGGATAGCCGGCCATAGCTATGCCAGCGTTGCTCGGCGAGCCGCCATGCAAAGACTTCGGCCGAGGCCTGCGATACATTGCCGTCATAACCGATGCCATCGTAGTTGTAAGGATTGCCGCTGCCGCCGGCGAAGACGATTTCCCCGTCGTGCGTTGCCGTGCCGGTCGCCGCGATCCGGTAGCGGACCGAACCCGGATGGGGTGCGACCACCTGCCAGTGAATGCGTCGAATATCGTCGGCATCGATTTTGCCCAGGTAACAGGCATCTACCGTCTCGAACCGCCGGTTGCCGTTGTCCGCCAGGCGAACGACAACGCCATCGCAAACCAGCAACCTGTTGCCGACTATGCCGCCCGCATGGCCGAACACCGCCTCACCGGGCCAGGGCGTCGCCTGTCTCCAGGAATCCTCCTCGACATCGTAAATCTGCACCAGGTTGACATTGCCCAGGTCGTGCCAGCCACTGACCAGGTAAACATAGCGGTCAAGATATACGACCGAGACAGCATCATCGACCGGCACCGGCATCGGCTCCAGTTCATGCCAGCTTAGCCGCTCAGTATCGAGCCGGTACACTTTTGCTACAGATCTCTCGCTGCCATCCTCGGCAACGGTATATCCGCCAAAAACATATACCTTACCAGCCACGGTGGCGGCGGTGCCGGCTAGCCTGCCTTCGCCCCCGGGCACATCGGCCAAGCGCTGCCAGGCATCGCTCCCTGGCGGCAAATGCCAGGCCTCGCTGGCCACGTTTTGCCAGCCGCGGCCGCCGGCCAGGCCCATGAAACTGAGCAAGTGAAACCCGTCGGCGCTGCGGAAGCCAGCCACCGCATTGTTACTGACTGGATGGGGCAGTGCCGGACCCTGCACCGCAACGATCTGGCTTTCATGTTCCAAGGTGCAGGCAAACAGACCCGCAGTGAGCAGACAAATCGGCAGGATACGCTTCATCGAATGCCACCCAGCCACGCGGACCGCGCTGCCAGGATCTCGCCGTCAGCCTCTTCATTCAGCAGCAACTGGCAGCAGTGCCGCGGACTTTCCTCGGCCAGCAACGGCAATTCGATCAGCACGTCTTCGCGAAAAACACTTAACCGCGTTATCTCCCCTGCTTGCAGCCGGCGCAGACGTTTCTCAAGCGTCTTGGCGGTGAGACGAATATCGTTCAGGGCAAGCAATTCGTCGCCAGCGGACAGCCCGGCTTTCTGCCCCGGACCGTTCTCCAGTACGTGAGTGACGATGAGTCGACCGGCCACCACCCGGGTCTTGATCCCGAACCACACCGGCATGCTTTTGCCTTTGGCCGGTCCGCCAGCGTCATCGAGAGAAACGGCAGGTCTCAACTTGTAGATTATGCCGACACTCTCGAGATACTCCGCCAGCGGTAAATCGTCAGTCCCGCGAACCGCATGGGCGAAAAACTCTTTCAGTTCCACGCCGCTGACCTCGCTCGCCAAATCTTCAAAAGCCGTTTCCGGCATGCCTGTTTCAATCTGGCCGTATTTTTCCCAGGCCGCGCGCATCACATCGTCCAATGAGCAAACGCCTTTGGTCTCGCGGCGAATCAACAGATCGAGGGCAAGCGCCACCAACGACCCCTTTGCGTAATAACTGACTATCGCGTTTGGCGAGTTTTCGTTCTGCCGGTAAAACTTGCTCCAGGCATCGAAACTCGATTCCGCCAGTGACTGGTGCAGGCGGCCCGGCCCCTGGAGAACACGGGTTATCGTTTGTGACAACAGGTCCAGGTAACTGGTGTCGGTGATCACACCGCTTCTGACCAGCGCCAGGTCGTCATAATAGGAAGTAACACCCTCGAAAACCCAAAGCATTTCGGTATAGGCCTCGGCGGACAGATCGCTTTCCGCGAGCGCGGCGGGACGCAATCTTTTGACATTCCACATATGAAAATATTCATGGCTGCACAAGCCTAGAAAGCGACGATACCCCTTGCTGATACCCTCGTCGGCCTGCGCGGGCAGATCGTCGCGCCGGCTGATCAACGATGAGCTGTTGCGATGCTCCAGCCCACCGTAACCATTGCTCACCACGGTTAGCAGGAACAGGTAGCTGTCGACTGGCACTGAACCAAACAGATCGATGTGCTGGTGGCATACCAGCGCGAGGTCTGTAGCCAGCCGATCTTTGTCCGCATCGTGTTTGCCGCTGATGGCCATCGCGTGAGGAATACCACCCGCGCTGAACTCGACAAAATCCAGTTCGCCCATTTGTACCGGGCAGTCGATCAGTTCTGCATAGCTTTGCGCCTGGAAATCACCAAATCCCCGATCATCGATCTGGACAACCTGCAGCCCGGTCGCCAGCCGCCAACGTCCCGTATCGCCCGACGGCGGCGCAATACTGATACCGGACGGCCGCTCCTCCTGACCATGAACGCGCAGGAATATATTGCTGCCGTCAAAAAATCCGTGTCGTGAGTCCAGGTGGGCGCCACGCACAGAACGATCCTTGGCATAAACCTGGTACCGAACGATCAGCGGGCCATTTACGGGTGCGCATTGCCAGGTTGATTTGTCGAGTTTCCTGACGATGACGCTGTCCGCGCCCGAGTGCGCGGCAAGACTCGTGATATGACGGGCAAAATCCCGAATCATATAACTGCCGGGCACCCATGCCGGCAGCGACAATTGCTGGCCTTTGGCGTCAGGCTTTGAAATTTCGAGCTCAACATCGAACAGGTGTGCATTCGGCCGTGCCGCCCCGATCCTGTATAAAACGGCTGGCTTCACGCAGGCGGCTCGGTCAGTTTCAGTGTCAGGCACTTCGCAGAACCGCCTGCCTTCAGGAACTCCGTCAATGACGCTTCGATCACTTCGAAACCCGCTTTGGCCAGATCGTTTTTCAACCCTGGAGAAACCCGGTTCATAATAACCTTGTCTTCGATATTGACGGAATTACAGGCAAAGCGGCCCGCATCTTCGCTACTGACAACGATGCGTTTGTCGCGCGGTACGCGCAGCGTGATTTTTTTCTGCGATTCCTCATCAAAAGCCGGTGGATAGTACAGCAACCAGCCGTCATTCAATGGGCAAAAACAGGTATCGATATGATAAAAACGCGGGTCCACAAGACGGATCGAAACGACTTCTTTCGCAAAGAATGTTTCGAGATGAGGATGCGATTCGATCTCCGTACGAAATCCGTATCCGGCC
The DNA here is from genome assembly GCA_022572885.1 of Pseudomonadota bacterium. Classification (NCBI taxonomy): domain Bacteria; kingdom Pseudomonadati; phylum Pseudomonadota; species Pseudomonadota bacterium. The sequence continues at coordinate 8,281 of JACZVC010000017.1, forward strand.
CAGAGCCAATCGCCACCCCTATCGAAAAGCGCATCTCCGGCGCCTTCAAAACCGATTTTTTCATCGAGTGGATATAGCTCGAACCCGTTCTCGCCGAACCATCGCTTGAAGTGCTTTTCCTCCGCCCGTCGTTCCATCGGCAGGAAATGGCTGGCCATCGCCTTCTCAGCCAGCACGGTTCCGGCATTGGCCGTAAAAACCATGTCGGGTACGTCGGCTCGAGGCTCAATCAATACAACATTCGCATGTTCTTCGATGGTATCGCGCAGCTTCGTCCATTGTTGTTTCGCCAGGTCGATCGAAAGTTTCCCTTCGTTACCGTCCATCCACGGATTTATTGCATAGTCCACGGCGAAGAAATCCGGCGGACACATGAGTATTTTGTCTTTGGCCATTCGGGAGGGGTCCCCAATAAAAGAAGGCGCGATTTTAACCCATTCGGCGGCAAGCTGCGCCGGCGTTTGACGGGCTGCGACCCAGGCGTATCCTGGTCTTGAAACACGGCAGCGATCGACCTCCGAACCCGGCTAAAGGCGAGCGCCAGCAAGCGAACGGTGCGACCCAGGATCTACCAGCGGTGATACGCTGGATGTCCTTCGCTTACCGCAACGAAGGTGCCTCGGCAGGTGTCGCAAACCTTTCCATCGACAATGAGTTCGCCATCGACCACCACCTTGTTGCCTGCAGATTCCACGACCCAGGCGCGCAACGAGACCGGCCCCGTTGAAGGAGTCGGTCTGAGCAATCGAATCGAATAATCCGCGGTCACCGTGCACGGTGGCTTTTGCGCACCTGTTTGGTTCATCAGGTGCCAGCAGGCCGTCCAGTTGCAATGGCAGTCGAGCAGGGATCCGATAATGCCGCCGTTGAGCATGCCGGGAAACGCCTCGTGATGCGATTCCGGCGTCCACTCGGCAATTACTTCATCGCCGCATGGGAAACTGCGGATGCGGAGTCCCTTTTTGTTGGCCGGACCGCAACCGAAGCACTCGTTGTCCGGTGCATATCTTTCCTGCAGGCAAAGCTCACTCACTATCCCGGCTCCTGTTTTTTCTGGGTAAATGAATTTCCGCGAGCATGCAGCGTACACTGCCGCCCGAGCTTTTCTCAATGCTGTCAATGGATGCCGCAACAATATGCGTTCGGCGCGACAGGCTCTTGCGTTGCTCCGCTGTCAGGCTGTCCAGCGCCCGACTGGACATCGCCAGTATGCGTCCGCCGTTTGCGGATTTCAGTTCAAGCATGTTGCCGGCAAAGCTGGCCATTTGTGCATAACTGATATCAATCACTTCGTGACCGGTGCCGCGCAGCCTGTCCAAAACTGCCTGGCGTTGTTCTTCCTTTATGGAAGCAGCGCAGATGACCACGAAATCCACACCGATGCACATCATGACGTTGGTGTGGTAGATAGCGGCGCCGTCCTCGCCTGCGGCAGCAAACACCACCAACTCATAGTCCATCCGGCGAGCGAACTCACCCAAAAGGTCCACATCGGTGCGCGCCGACAGGCACGCATAGGCAATATGGTTTTGCCGATCGAGAACGATGCTGCCGGTGCCCTCAAGATATTTTCCCTCGGCCTCGTACGAACTCAAGTCAATGGTTTGCTCAATCCTGAACCCCGATTCCGAGCTCAGTGAACCCAGGATATCAGCGCGCCGTTCCGGCCTGCGGTTGCTTGCCATCATCGGGTAAAGAACTGCGGTTCCGTCGGCGTGCATGCTCAGCCAGTTATTCGGAAAAATAGAATCCGGCGTATGGGGTTCCGGGGTGTCGTCAAAAATCACCACATCTATGCCGACAGCTTCCAGCGTCGCCACAAGATTGTCGAACTCAACCAGCGCCTTCTCGTGGTTGCCGTCGTCGCTGGACGAATGGTCCTGCTGCTGGAAGCGGTTGCTTTCGGCGGTCTGCGGATTGGACTGGAAACGAACCGGCCGGATCATCAGGACCGAGGAACTGGTCTGTGGCTCAGCCGGTCGGGCCATTATTTATCTCCATCGCAACTACCCGGACATACTACTATTCCCCGGCCTTCGCCTACAGTGATTGCTATACTCTGCGGCCGCAGCCTGCCATTTTCGGCTCGGGTTTCAGGAAATGGACCAAACAGAAAAAATCAAAAATGTACTCCAGGATGCCTCCCGCGCAATGGCTTCCGGCGATTATCGAAAGGCATTTCAATTGACCCGCGAAGCCTGTGATCTGCAACCCGATAACGCCAGGCTTTGGATCACTGCCGGGACACTGGGCGGCCGGCTTGGGGAACTCGAGCAGGCCGAGCATTGTCTGCGCAAGGCACTGGCGCTGGCGCCCGACTCGGCAACGGCACTGGAAAATCTGAGCGTTACCCTGGTCGGCAGGGGGGAAGCCGAAAAAGCACTGGAATTTTCCACCCAGGCAATTCGGCTGAAACCGGCCGCCGCAACTTTTGACCGGCGCGGGTACATACTCGCGCAACTGGGGCGTCATGAGGAAGCGATCCGTGATTTCCGCCAAGCCCTGGATGCCGACCCGCAACTGGCCGATGCGCATAACAATCTTGGCGTCTCGCTGCAGGCGAGCGGTCATAGCGAGGAAGCAATCGAGAGCTTTTCGCGCGCTGTTGCGATACAGCCTGCCTATGCTGACGCGTGGAACAACAAGGGATTGGCCTGCCAGGCGCTGGGCAGGTTCACAGAGGCGCTGGATGCACATCGCCAGGCAGTGGAGTCAGATCCGCAACACGAAAACGCCCTGGCGGAACTCGCTGCGACGCTGGAGCGCGGCAACCAGGTTGTCGAGGCAAGGGAGATCGCGGAGCGCGCACTTGAAATAAATCCGGGCCAGCGTAAGGCCGGCCTGGTCCTCGCCGTGCTCGACCGTCGTGACGGCGACCTTGAATCGGCGGAAGCGCGCTGCCGGGCGTTGCTGACCAACACGGAAAGCGATCAGGAGAAGGGCGAGGTCTCGCTGGAACTGGCCCAATGCCTGGACAAGCTGCAACGGTACGACGAGGCGTTCGGGTTTTTCGAACAGGGGCAGGAATCGTTGCTGAAAAGCTGGCAACGCGTACCCGACAAGCAAATTTATTTTGAGCAGGTCGACGCGAGCACGCGATGGCCCAGACCGGATCAGTCTGCGGCCTCGAACATTTCGGCGCAGGATAAAAAAGTGCCTGCTTTTCTGGTCGGCTTCCCGCGATCCGGAACCACGCTGACGGCGAGGATACTGGACGCGCATCCGGCTATCAGTACTAGCGACGAACAACCCCTGGTGCCCCGCCTGATGCAGTTCGCCGAATCCAGTCTCGACCTGCAGCCCTGCTCGCTAACGGCAGATCAACGCGAGATCCTTGCCGCCGAGTATTGGCGAATGGCGGAGACGGACCTTGGCAGGCCGGAGCCGGAAACGGTATTCCTCGACAAACTTCCGCTGAACATCACCCGGATCGGTTTTATTCGGCAGGTATTTCCGCAGGCGAAAATTATTGTGGCGTTGCGCGATCCGCGCGATGCGTGCCTCAGCGCATTCATGCAATCGTTCAAGCCCAACCCGGCTATGGTTCATTGCGCAAGTTTGGGCGATGCGGCCGCCCTGTACTGCAAAGTGATGAATACATGGCTGGAGATTTGCAAAAACGATTTGCCCGGGTTTTTTGAATCACGCTACGAGAACCTGGTCGAGAACTTCGAATCGTCTGCGCGGCAGTTGCTCGAGTTTCTTGGCCTGGACTGGGCCGCGGATGTCGCCCGTTTCCATGAGAACGCCGGGTCCGATTACCTGAGTACCCCGAGTTACCAGGCGATTGGCAAACCCGTTTACCGGTCTGCGCGGAACCGGTGGCGGAACTACCGGAAACCTGTACACGAGATAACGCCGTTGCTCTCGAAGTATCTGACCGCTTTCGGTTATTCGGATAAAGACTGAGATCAACCGGCCGGGAGGCCGAATGCCGGCACCATGTTGTTGAACGACCATGGCGGAGCGCCCAGTCGCGCGGGGCGCTGCTTTTCAAGCCGCCATCCACAAAACAACGCCCCGAGCCAGAAATCCAACAGCGGCACCTGGGGTTCTGTGAGTGGACTGAACATGGAATTCGCCGTGTCCTGGGCCGAGCTGGGCCTCGCGCCAGGGACGCCTTTCACTTTCCATGTCAGCAGCACGAACTCCAGTCTCAATGCAGCCAATATCGCCGCCAAAATCGACGACAATCTCAGCGGCGGCGGCAGCACTAGTACGCAGTTCGCAGCTTTGACATTCATTCCGGACCTGGCGCTTAGCGGCCAACACCTCGACGCCGTCGTCGGCGCGCACAACCCGAAGGCGATTCCCGGCGCGGTGGCTGCCTACACGATTACCGTCAACAACCAGGGGGGCAGACCTGCCGACGTGGACAGTACCGTGATTACCGACACGATCCCGGCCGATAGTTCGCTGATGGTCAGCGATATCGGCGGCGCCGGTTCCGGGCCGCTGAATTTTAGCGATGGCAGCCCTGCCAGTGGTTTGACCTATACCTTTAGCAGCCTGGCCAGCACGACCGACGACCTGGAGTTTTCCAGCGACGGTGGCGCCAGCTTCGGCTATACGCCGACACCCGATGGCAACGGGGTCGACGCCAGCGTCACGGACATTCGGATCAACCCAAAGGGCGTATTCCTGCCATCATCGGGAGCGGGCAACCCGGGCTTCAATATCGGGTTCCGCGTCCGGGTAGACTAGCAGGCTGCGCGTTTCACCCGGGCGGTAGCCGCCAGGACCATCACCATTGAGCCCGCGCAGCAGGAATACGTTCTGCCTGGCCACATTAACGAATCTGCATAGCAGAAATATCCGCAGCCAAAAAAAAAGCCCCGCTCCGTGAGCGGGGCTTTTCAGAATCCGGAGGCTGTTCAGTTCGCCTCCATTATCTGGCTTCTACTCGAATACGTACACTTACAGTTCGTAACGAATACGCGCGTACCAGAAACCACCGTTAAACCCAAACGGTGTGAACTGGCTGTAGCGGTTACCCACTCCACTACGAGCCCCCTGGTTTTCGCCGGGGAAAATATCAAAGATATTCTGGGCGCCAACGGTCACTGTCAGATTATCGTTGACCGAGTATGCCGCTTCGAGATCAACCAGCCACTCGCCATCGTAGACAGCGCCATCTTCCGAATCGAACCATTCGTCGTAATAGCTCAGACGAGCGAGAACCCGGAAATTGTCGGTGGCTCTGTGGTTGGCAGTCAGGTTACCGCGAAACCCCGGCAGACCTTCCTGCAACTCCTGAATACGAAGATCGTCCAGCGTATCCGGATTGTGCTTCGTGACCTCGGTGTCCGTCCAGTTGAACAACAGGGTCCAGTCGGTGCTCCCACCCAGCATGTCGGCGGTGTAATTCGCGATGAGATCGATACCCTGGGTTGTGGTTTCGAAGTCATTGATGAAGAAACGGAAATTCGCCAGGTTAGCGGCACTGGTCACGCCTTCGGCGAGAAGGTCTATGACCTCTTGCGCCGTCAGTGCGAACAGCTTGGTTTGCCCCAGACGATCCTTCAACTCGATATTGAAATAATCGATCGTGATATCGACTTCGCCCAGCGTCAGAATTGCGCCCACGGAAAGGTTGATCGATTTCTCCGCCTCCAGCGGCCGGCCGCCTCTGAGTTCCGCAACACGGGAACCCGGCGGAATATTGCCGTTGTTGACCAGATCCATCAGCACCAGGTCGAACTCGGTCGAGACGTTAAACGCATTCGACTGACCTGGCGTCGGCGCCCTGAACCCGCTGCTCGCGCTAGCGCGCCATGCCAATCGGTCGTTGATTCGGAAATTGGTCGCGACCTTGCCGTTGAAAGTCGTACCAAAGTCGTCGAAATCCTCGAAGCGAGTGGCAAAGCCGAGCGACCAGTCATCCGTCGGGTTTACCTCAAGATCGACATAAACCGCGAAGTTGCTACGACTCCAAGTGCCGGCCGCAATCGGGCTGAATCCCGGGAATCCGTTGGAAGCCGCACTAAAGCCCTGGTCCGCCAAGGGTCCGATAGACCAGGATTCCGTTTGTCCGAGACCGATATCAAATTGCTCGTCACGATATTCGAGGCCACCCGCGATATTGCCATTGTCGCCAAACGCGTAGGACACATCGAAGTTCAAGTTAAACTCTTCCTGCCTGTACAGACCGGGATCAAAACTCGTCGGTGTAGCCGGACCCAGGGAAGCGTTGACCGTGTTGTTGATAAAGAAATCGACTTCGTTCGTGCCGTAACCAATGCTGGCGTCCCAAAGAAGCCCAGAAGAGGTTTCGCCGCGGATGCCACCGACGATTGAAAAATCCAGAACCTCGCCACCGAAACGCGGCGTAAACCCACCCGGGAACAGCTCGTTCATTATAAAGCAGTTGGGATCTGCAGTTATCTGCGCCACCGCGGCCGCTTCGCCCGCCGAGCCGATTATGAGCTCCGTTCCGGGCGGAATTCCGGGCTGGATTCCGGGTGCCACCGGGTCTGAGTCAAAACTGAAATCTATACCGCCCGGGCAGGTTATACCATCTCCAGGCGTCATGTCGCCAACGAGGCGGCTTATACCACCATCTGCGCTGAAAACCGCACCACGGGTATTGGGATTTCGGAAAAAGAACCCGCCCTCGACTCGTTTCTCTGCATAGTTGCCATGGCCATAAAACTCTTTGCCATTGCCGGCTTCCGTCGCAAAATTGACCATCAGTTTCAATTCATCGTCGATAATCGGCGAACCCCAGATCTGCGCAGGATTGGCGACAAAGGTGTTGCCGGCCGCGATCAAAGCGGCTGCATCGTCACGTTGGAGACTGCGATCGGTCGGATCCGACTCGCCATACTCGACGCTAATGTTGACAAAACCTTCGTCACCCACCGGCAGGCCGATGTTGGCTGCGATCTGCATGGCGGTACCATCGCCTTCGTAGAACTCGCCATAGCGAACTTCGAGGCTGCCACCTTCACGGGCATCCTTCAAGATGAAATTCATTACGCCGGCAATGGCATCCGAACCATACTGCGCAGAAGCGCCATCACGAAGTACTTCGACCTGTTTCAATGCAATCGAAGGAATTACTGAGATATCCGGTCCTTGCGCACCATCGGCCACACCATTGCCCAGCCAGGAAATGACGGCTGCACGATGACGGCGTTTGCCGTTGATCAGGACCAGCGTTTGATCGGGTGCCATGCCACGCAATTGCGCCGGCCGCACGACCGTCGCCGCATCACTGATCGGCTGCGTGTTGACGCTATAGGAGGGAACGACGTTCCTTATCAGGTCACTGAGATCGGTTCCGCCCTGGTTGATGAACTCGTCAGCCGAGATGACGTCTACCGGGACCATTGATTCGGTCACCGAGCGCGGTTGCCCGCGTGTACCGGTGGCGACAACTTCTTCAATCTCGCCGTACTTGTCAGCATCCGCATCGGCGTCCTGCGCCACCGCCTGTTGCGTAAAAGCCACAGACAGCGTTGCAATCCCCAATAGCATTGCTAATCGTTTATAAAAATCGGAGGTTTTCACACTATTTCCCTTTACTGGTTTGATATTTATACGCTGTGGCGCCTCGTGGGAACTCTGTGGTCGCCACTAGGCGGTATCAGCGCTCATGCTGGTATCGCTGTATCCGCGTATTTTTTCTCTATCGTTGCGAATACGCGACACCCACTTGATACACCCACTATCCAATGTCTGGCACCGATAGTCAAGAAACCCAGGGTGGGGGAAAGAGCTGTTTGCGGTGGTTTTAGCGACAATAAAGCCAAGGCAATCGGGAAATTCAGAAGTTCAGGCGAATCGTGCTAAATATTACGTAAAATTCAACAAGTTATAATCCCCGGTGGGAATCTTTCCCCGAGCTGCAACGGAAACCCCGCACGCCATCGATCATGGCTGGCAAATCGGTGTTGGTGAGGCCCTTTTTTTTGCCCATCAAATACGGAGCGTCCCGCTCCCTGTTCATCAGCGACCACCGGCCTGTCTTGCCGCAAAATCATCGAGTTCATGGTCGCCGTAAAAGCGGTATCCCTGCTCGAAGTAGCCGTCGACCTGCTCCTGGGTGGGCCAGGAAAAATACCGGCCTTTCCCTTGCTGCTTATAAGACGGGGCAACGCGATCGTTCTCAATAACCCTGATCGCATCCAGGACCATGGTGCAACCCGGCGGATACAGGTCGAGCACGCTGGCCATGTAGGACCGCTCATGGGCAAGGGGAATCCTAGCCCGTCCGACCACCGGCCCGGTATCGATCGTGCCGTCTACGATGTAATGCAGGGTAGAGCCGATTTCCGTATCGCCGTTGAGCAATGCCCAGAACGTCGCCATCGCGCCGCGGTAATCGGGCAGCAGGCCGGAGTGCAGATTCAACACGCCGTATCGTGGAATGGCGATCGCCTCGTCTTTGAGAATCTTCCGGTAACGCAAAGACACGATCAGGTCGGGCGCCGTCTCCCGCATTGCAGCAAGCCCTTCGGCGCTGTTTGGCAAAGGCAGACGACCGATCGGCCGCCCGGTTTCCTCCGCCAGCTCGTCAAATGTCAGGATTAGGGATTTTCTGTCGGTTTGGCTGACTGCCAACCTCGATAATGCGTCGCAAAGCCCGGATTCGTAATTCTCCAGGTGATCGATGGTCCCTGGCCGCGGGTCGTCATGGATCGTTTGGTCCGACAGGAAAATACAAAGCTTGAATCGCCCCTAATTTGCTAGACACCTTTCAGCCAGACAAAATGGTACTAGGAGAGGTGAAAATGAGTAGCAAACGATATCCCGAAGAGTTCAAGATCGAAGCGGTCCGCCAGGTAGTTGAGCGAGGCCACAGCGTTGCAGAAGTAGCAAGTCGACTGGGCATGACGACGCACAGCCTTTACAGTTGGAAGTTGAAGTACGGTCCACGTTCCGAGGAACAACAGGCAAAGACATCGGATGAGATGGAGATCAAGCAGCTCAAGAAAGAACTGAAGCGCGTCACCGAAGAGCGCGATATTCTAAAAAAAGCCGCGGTGTACTTCGCCAACCAGTCCGAATGAGGTACGCCTATATCAGGGCCAACAGTACTGAATGGCCAGTTCGGCGACTGTGCGAGCTGCTGGATGTTCATCCGAGTGGTTATTACGCGTGGCGCAAGCAGCCACGTTCGGCTCGAGCAAAAGAGAATCAGCATCTGACCGGATTAATCAAGCAGTTCTGGCTGGAAAGTGGTGGCGTGTATGGCTACCGCAAAATCCATACAGACCTCCGTGACGTCGGCGAGCACTGCAGCGAGAATCGTACCTATCGGTTGATGCGGGCTGCAGGGCTCCGCTCCCAGGTTGGCTACCGTAGGCCGCGGCATCGATCCGGACCCGCGAGTGTGCACGCACCGAACCGCCTGCAACAGCAGTTTACCGTTGCACGACCAAACGATGTCTGGGTCAGCGACATCACGCACATCCGCACCCACGAGGGTTGGCTGTATCTTGCTGTCATTCTGGATCTGTTCTCACGCCGGGTTATCGGCTGGTCTTTGCAGGCAAGGATCAAAAAGGAGCTGGTACTGGATGCGCTGCTGATGGCGGTGTGGCGCAGAAAGCCAACATCGACCGTAACGGTTCACACCGATCAAGGCAGTCAATACACGAGCCACGACTGGCAGGACTTTTTGAAGTCGCACAACCTGCAGGCCAGCCTGAGTCGTCGCGGAAACTGTCACGATAATGCCGTCGCCGAGAGCTTCTTCCAGCTACTGAAACGCGAACGCATCAAGCGGCATATCTACATCACTCGTGACGATGCGCGCGCCGATGTAGTCGATTACATAGAAATGTTTTACAACAGCAAACGCCGGCACGGTTTCAATAATCTGCTGTCACCGGTAGAGTATGAAAAGCAATTTACAGAACGGCTGGTAAGTGTCTAGAAGATCGGGGGCGATTCAGCTCATGGCCAGGCAGTTTCTGCACAACCAGGCTTAGAACCAGGTTGCTGTAGATTTCCTTGTGACCCAGTAAAACAATTCGCATCGAACAACAATAGGTCAAGAAACGGGGACGGGCAAAAAAAACCCCGACCACTTTCGCAGTCGGGGTTTCTGAATAAAATCCTGGCGGTGTCCTACTTTCGCATGGGGAAACCCCACACTATCATCGGCGCTGAGCGTTTTCACTTCCGAGTTCGAAAAGGGATCGGGTGGTTCCCGCACGCTATGGCCGCCAGGAAAACTGTATTAAAAACCTGGGAATGTATTGACGTCTCGTGTCGTTTCGAGGACATGCACCCGACACGGCATGCAAACCGTTTGGGTGTTATATGATCAAGCCTCACGAGCAATTAGTACCAGTTAGCTTCACACATTACTGCGCTTCCACACCTGGCCTATCAACGTTGTAGTCTTCAACGGCTCTTCAGGGACCTTAAAGGTCCAGGGAAATCTAATCTTGGGGGGGGCTTCCCGCTTAGATGCTTTCAGCGGTTATCCCTTCCGTATGTAGCTACCCGGCAATGCCACTGGCGTGACAACCGGAACACCAGAGATACGTCCACTCCGGTCCTCTCGTACTAGGAGCAGCTCCCCTCAAATTTCCAACGCCCACGACAGATAGGGACCGAACTGTCTCACGACGTTCTAAACCCAGCTCGCGTACCACTTTAAATGGCGAACAGCCATACCCTTGGGACCTGCTACAGCCCCAGGATGTGATGAGCCGACATCGAGGTGCCAAACTCCTCCGTCGATGTGGACTCTTGGGAGGAATTAGCCTGTTATCCCCGGAGTACCTTTTATCCGTTGAGCGATGGCCCTTCCATACAGAACCACCGGATCACTAAGACCAACTTTCGTTCCTGTTCGACTTGTATGTCTCACAGTCAAGCACCCTTATGCCTTTGCACTCTATGCGCGATGTCCGACCGCGCTGAGGGTACCTTTGCGCTCCTCCGTTACTCTTTGGGAGGAGACCGCCCCAGTCAAACTACCCACCATACACTGTCCCCGACCCGGATAACGGGCCTGGGTTAGAACTCCAAACATTTCAGGGTGGTATTTCAAGGTTGGCTCCACGCAAACTAGCGTCTGCGCTTCAAAGCCTCCCACCTATCCTACACAAAAATGTTCAAAATTCAGTGTAAAGCTGTAGTAAAGGTTCACGGGGTCTTTCCGTCTAGCCGCGGGTATACGGCATCTTAACCGCAATTTCAATTTCACTGAGTCTCGGGTGGAGACAGTGTGGCCATCGTTACGCCATTCGTGCAGGTCGGAACTTACCCGACAAGGAATTTCGCTACCTTAGGACCGTTCATCCTATGTTATCCCCGGTCATTGCGACCGGTTTGATTCAAGCAGTAGCTAGGTCTTAAATCCTGCATATCGCTATGCAGATCGGACTATATCTTTACTTACAAATTATGCGGCATCGGTAAATCAATTTGTAAGCGCCTGGCGTGTAGTCTCTGAGGATTCTTCCGACTTCACCAAACGAAGAATTTCAGCATCGGTGTATTTTCTACGCCCGACTCCACCGTCATTCATCGTTTTCCGAATATCAAGAATTCGCTTTATGCCGTCCTTCTCCAGATGCTTTCTTCCTGCAATAAGGATCGCTATTTGCTTAAATTTCGCAAAATCACGTTTCTTTTTCGCAGACAAAAAGCCAAATCTGTTGAAAAACGGAATTACGTTTTCCTGTATCGCGGTAAAGTTGTTGACTTCGTAATACCAAACGCCGTCCTCCCTCGAACGCAAAGTGCCACATTTCAAG
>JACZVC010000017.1:25000-65895 GCA_022572885.1 Pseudomonadota bacterium
ATGGCGACCTTTGCGGCCGCCTCTCATGGACAAAACCCGCGGACTCATACAAGTGGATGGCCGGCAACAACCGGCTGCTTGATTCAAGGTACAGGTAGGTACCGCCAAGCCGGTGGTAGCGCATAATTGATTCCTCGAGCAGGCGCCGCCCGATACCCAGGCCCTGGCTGTGTACGGTCACCGCCATTTTGCTGATCTCATAGGCGCCATTCTGCTGGTAAATCAGCGCACAGGTGCCGACGATCTCGCCCATGTAGCGTGCATAGAAAATAGCGCCACCGGGGTCCAGAATGTGTTTTTGCGGATCAGACAGGATGTGCTGATCCATTTCCTCGACATAAAAATACTTTTGCAGCCACTCCGTGTTCAGTTCGAGAAACGCCGCTTTGAACTCAGGCTGGAAATCGAATATTTCGACCGCGTCTGCCTTGGTCCGTTTCGCCACGGCCCGTACATCATCGACAAAGCTGTGCTCTGTCAAAACGCTTTCAAAGTTTCTGAGCGCCGCGAGCAGGTCGTGCCCGGTTGCGGAAATATACTGGCTCAGGATATGCACGATCGCCGCCCAAACCGGCCTTAGCTCGCGTATCGCCGCCCGGCCTTTGTCGGTCAGTGATAATTGTCGCTGCCGGCGATCGCTCTCAACGATGGTGTGCTCCAGGTAGCCTTTTCTTGCCAGGCGTTTGCTGATCTGGCTAACGGCCGAATGGCTCTGCCCGATACGATCAGCGATTTCCGTTACCGCCAGCGCTTGCTCAGCCAGTACGTGCAGGACCGGGAAAGACGCCGCATTAATATCGATGCCATTGTCCTTGTAGACCTCGTCAATACTGGCGTAGAGCCGATCGGTCACCCGCCTCAGCAAGGAGCCCAGGGTCAACTCGTTGAGTTTATCCAGTGCCGGTACAGCCATAGAATCCAGGTTCCGTCAGTATTTACGTTAGGACTAACACATACCGACTCAAGCGGCAAACAAAAGTGGCCGTTTGCTCGCCTAGGGGGCCAAGCTGACCTTGGCAAACTTTCGTTTGCCGACCTGGATAATGTAGGTGGCGCCTGCTTTCAGCGCCAGATCGCGGTCCGTAACCTTGGCGCCGTCCACCTGGACCGCGCCCTGCTTGAGCATACGGAACCCTTCCGAGTTGCTGGCGGTCAGCCCGGCGCCGCGCAGCACATTGGCGATGCCGAGCTCGCCATCTTCGGTCGCCAGTTCGCACTCGGTCATTTCGTCCGGTATTTCGCCGCGGCTAAACCTGGCGACAAAATCATCCCTTGCCTTTTCCGCCGCCGCGCGATCGTGAAATCGTTCTATGATTTCCATGGCAAGCTCGATCTTGATATCGCGCGGATTCCGGCCGTTGTCGGCGGCCTTCTGCAAAGCGGCTAAATCCGCGGTACTGCGAAAGCTGAGTAATTCAAAATAACGCCACATCAAATCATCGGAAACCGACATCAGCTTGCCAAACATTTCGGCGGGCGGGTCCGTTATGCCGACATAGTTACCCAGCGATTTGGACATCTTCTGGACACCATCGAGCCCCTCGAGCAAAGGCATGGTGACAACGATCTGGGGTTGCTGCCCGTACGCTTGCTGCAGTTGCCTGCCAACCAGTAAATTGAATTTCTGATCGGTGCCGCCCAGTTCGACATCGGCTTTCATCGCGATCGAGTCATAGCCTTGAACCAGCGGGTACAGGAACTCGTGAATGGAAATGGCACGGCCGTCTTTGTAGCGTTTGCTGAAATCGTCCCTTTCCAACATCCGCGCCACCGTATGTTTACCCGCCAATTGAATCAGATCGGCGGCCGACATTTCGCTCATCCAGGTCGAGTTAAACATGATTCTGGTCTGGTCAGGATCGAGAATCCTGAACACCTGGTCCTGATAGGTCTTCGCGTTTTCGAGAATCTCGTCCCGGCTCAATGCAGGCCGGGTCGCGTTCTTGCCGGTCGGGTCGCCAATCATTCCAGTAAAATCGCCGATCAGGAATATTACCTCGTGCCCCAACTGCTGGAACTGGCGCATCTTGTTGATCAGTACGGTGTGCCCGATGTGCAGATCGGGCGCCGTCGGATCGAACCCGGCTTTCACCCGCAGCTTGCCACCCGCTCGCAGGCGTTTCTCAAGTTCTTTCTCAACGATGACCTCATCTGCCCCTCGTTGAATGACTTCCATTTGTTCTTTGACTGAAGGCATCAGGCGATTATAGGGCTGGTGCAACCCAGTTGCACCGCCTGTCTTTTTTTTTGCCGGACTGGCAGCCGGCAAAGCCGCCGCTGGATGAATTTTGATGAATTTGACGCTTCTCGAAAGTCCCGTTAGTGTTAGCCGCAGCGAACATCCGGGGCCACAAGTGGACCGAATACCCAGCCAGTTAAGGCACGACTACAAATTTGTCTCCCCCGCGTCAGGTGTTTCTTTTCGGCTGCTCTGGTTTGCCACCGGTCTCGCTGTGTCGATCGGTGTTGCAATGATGCTTTTCGCTCCTGCCGAAACAGAACCAGCCGATATTTCTGAATCGCTGACCCGCATCGTCGCAAATCGATCCGGCGACCACGTCCTGACCCTGCCCCTGTTGCTTCCCGCTGCCGGCCCCGCTGTTTCGACTTATGAGAATGACCAGCGGCTCACTGTGGCAGCCATCCTCCACAAAGACTTCCCATTGGTGAGCAACCCGGAAACAGGCACCCGAATCAGCGCTACCGGCGAAAAGCTGACCCTGACGGTCAAAAGCGGAGACACGCTGGATGGGTTATTTGGCAGGCACAATCTCAGGCGGGCCGATCTGATGGCATTGCTCGATCTGTCTGCGGCGAGATCGATGTTGCGCGACATCAAACCCGGTGATCGATTCGAAGTTACGCATAACAATGGCGATCTGCAGAGCCTCGAGCGCAGGGTTAATGAAACCACCACGGTTCGCGTAGTCCGCGATGAACAGGGATTCGCACTGCAGAAGATCGACCACCCGATCGAAAACAGGCTCGCCTATCGTCACGGAACAATAGACAGTTCACTTTTTGAAGCGGGTAAGCAGGCCAACGTTGCCGACAAGGTAATCATGAATCTGGCAGGCATATTTGCGTGGGACATCGATTTCGTTCTCGATATCCGGCGGGGAGACCGCTTTGTCGTCATCTATGAGGAAATCTGGCAGGAAGGCGAGTTCCTGCGCGATGGCGAAATCCAGGCTGCAGAGTTCATTAATAACGGCGATTCATATCGCGCGCTCCGCTACGTGGACAGTTCGGGAAAGGCTGATTACTACACACCCGATGGCCACTCGGTGCGCAAAGCCTTTATCCGGGCGCCGGTTGATTTTTCACGGGTCAGCTCGAGATTCAATCCCAGGCGCCGTCACCCGATACTAAATGTGGTACGGGCACACAAGGGCGTGGATTATGCCGCGCCCAGCGGAACCCGGGTCAAGGCTGCGGGTGATGGTAAAGTCATTCACCGAGGCAAAAAAGGCGGTTATGGCAACACCATTATCTTGCAGCACGGTGGCAACATCACGACCCTTTATGGACATCTGTCCAGATTCGCGAGACAGGCCAGAATTGGCCGCCGCGTGAAGCAAGGCCAGGTAATCGGCTATGTCGGCAAAACAGGCCTCGCGACTGCACCGCACCTGCACTATGAATATCGATTGAATGGCGTACACCGAAATCCTCGTACGGTTTCCTTGCCAAAGGCGGCGCCGATTGCCGAAGACCAGCACGACGCTTTTTTTCAGCAGACTGGCGGGCTGCTGGCGCAACTGGATACAGTCAGGCGATCACAGGTCGCTATCGCGGCCGTTCCCTGAGCCACAGATGGGTTCCAGCCTTTATATCGGTTTGCTGTCGGGTACCAGCCTCGATGCGATAGACGCCGCGCTGCTTTCTTTCGATAACGAGCTGCCAACATTAATCAGCACGGAAAGCCATGAGCTGCCGGCGAACCTTCGAAAAGAGCTGCTCCGCTTATTCGAGTACCCGGACCAGGCTGACCTCAGAGTACTCGGCAAACTCGACCGGGAACTGGGAGAATGCTTTGCCAGTACTGCCACCCGGCTGATCACGAAAGCGGCCATCGATGCCAGCGCCGTGGTCGCGATCGGCAGTCATGGACAGACACTGTGGCACCAGCCAGGCGAAAACGGGTTCACCTGGCAAATGGGCGATCCAAACATCATCGCCGCGAAAACCGGGATCAAAACAGTGGCTGATTTCAGGCGCATGGATATCGCGCTCGGTGGCCAGGGAGCGCCGCTGGCCCCGGCCTTTCACCGGGTTGTTTTCGCCAGCGCCGATGAATACCGGGTTGTGGTCAACATCGGTGGTATATCCAACCTGACGCTGTTACCAACCGAGGAGACGGTCCATGGCTTTGATGCGGGCCCGGGTAACGTATTGATGGATGCCTGGTGCAGGCGTCATCGGGATCAAAAATTCGACTGTGACGGCGAATGGGCCACCAGTGGGACGGTTATCCAGGAACTGCTGGATTCCATGCTCGCGCATGACTTCTTTGCGAAGTCTCCGCCGAAAAGCACGGGCCGCGAGACGTTCCACCTGGCCTGGGTCGACGGGCTGATCAGCAAGCTGGAGCAATCGCCGCGCCTGCAGGATGTACAGGCGACGCTGGCGGAATTGACCGCGAGCGCTATCGGCAATGCGGTTCGCGACCATGCGGCGGACAGTACACGGGTTTTGATCTGCGGCGGAGGCGGCAAAAACCTCCACTTGATGAAAAGATTACGGGCGCATCTGCAAGGACGTAGCGTATCGACGACTGCGGAATACGGCCTGAATCCGGGTTGGGTCGAGGCGGCCGTCTTCGCCTGGCTGGCCAAGGAAACCATCGCGGGAAGGCCGATAGATCTGCCTGCGATCACCGGTTCGAGCAAGGCCGCGATACTGGGTGGTATTTATTCGGTCTAGCCGCCTGTCTGTCAGACCGAAAAGGATGAGCCGCAACCACAGGTGCTGCTCGCATTGGGATTTCTGATTACGAACTGTGCGCCTTGGAGATCCTCGTTGTAATCGATTTCGGCGCCAGCCAGATACTGAACGCTCAATGGATCTATCAGCAAGGTTACACCGCAGTTTTCTATCCTGGTGTCGCCGTCTTCCACGGTCTCGTCAAAAGTAAAGCCGTATTGAAAACCCGAACAGCCGCCGCCGGCCACATAGACGCGAAGTTTCAGATCCGGGTTGTCCTCTTCACGGATCAGCTCCCCGACCTTCATGGCGGCCGAGTCTGTAAATATCAATACCGCTGTTTCTGCTGTCATCTCAATACCACAGTCTGTACAGGTTCTTTATAGGCCTCCGATGCCCGTTTTTCAAGAGGCATCGCTGACCTTCTTCTGATACGCCAGCAAAGGCGTGGTCGTGCCCGGCCGGTGGATCAGCTTACCATTGACCTCGGCGCCAATCGACATTTCTATCAGATTGTAATACACGTTGCCGTTAACCTTCGCATTCGGCCCGAGCACGATGCGATTCCCTGCAACCACGTCACCAATAATCGTTCCGTTTAGCACGATTTCCGGCGCGCTGACGGTTCCTTCAATAACCCCGCGTTCGCTGATGCTGACTATCGATATCGTTTCGGCGGCCGCCTTTACGTTGCCTTTGATATAACCATCGACATGAAAGCCGCCGCCGAACCTTATATCGCCCTCAACGCGGCTGTTGCAACCGATCAGCGTATCGATTGAAGGGTTTTTCTTTTTACGACCAAACATTGATTCCCCCGAACATCGTAAAAGTATTAACCGTTCTGCGGTTGCCAGTCAAAAGACTGACGCACGGCTCGCGACGGCCGCCGGCTTGGCACCGGCACCACGTTAATCCGTTCCGCGACAAATCCTTCCGGTAAGACCAGTTCTCGCTCGAACTCCTGGAAATACCTGAACGAAAATTCTATGGGCTCAAACTGCTCGCCCGGCCGGCCCAGTTGCGACAAATCGAGAGTCACGGATTTTCCGTCCTGGACGCCATCGACAGATATTCGAACCCGGCCGGAAACGATGCGGCTGTGATTAACCGCCTGCATCAGGACCAGGTGCAAGCGGAAATATTTTTCCTCGGCAAGCTGCAGCAGACTCATCTCCTGTATCTGCAGCCCTTCCGCCTGCGATTCGGGTGCCATGATGCCGCGATAGAAATTCAGGTCTTTCTGCCGGTCGGCAAGTTCTTGCTGAAGTTCCAGGAGTCTTTCCTCGACCTGCGAATACGCCTCTTTGTCGATTCGGTGCGATGCGTCCAGCACGGCCACTTTCTGCCTCAGCCCATCGGAAGTAACACCCAGGTCAGCGATCTGTTGTCGCAGACCACTCTCCGTCTCCACCGCCTCAAGAACAAAAAATCCGGCCTGCATTCGCCCGTATTCGAAACTGAGCCAGATTGCCCCGAACAACATGAGCAGCGCGATCGCCCAGTTGAGGCGCGACCGAAGGGGTGAATAATTTTTCACGATCAAACGTGATTTACCCACCGCCGGTTCCTCCATCGCAGCGCCGCAGTTCGTCCTGGTGGCGCCGCGACAATAAGGTATTTACTCTTATTGCTCAAGCAACGTTCACAGTACAATAATGGCCATCGCTAAAGTCTGAGACAGGGGAAGTATGATGATCTGGGTCAAAGCGATGCACGTGATCTTCATGGTTACCTGGTTTGCCGGCCTTTTCTACCAGGCCAGGCTCTATATCTATCACTTGCAGGCAACCGACGAAGAAGGCCACCAGCGCTTCATCGTCATGGAGCGGCGATTGTTTATCCTCATGACGATCGGCGGCGCGCTGACTTTTATCTTCGGATTCTGGCTGCTTGCCTTGCAACCGCTTTACCTCGAGATGCCCTGGGTACAGATCAAGCTGGCACTGGTCGCCGGCCTGGTGCTTTACCAGTGGTATCTTTGGAAAATTCACTGCGACCTGGCACAGAAAAAATGCAAGCACAGCGAACGGTGGCTCAGGGTCTTCAACGAGGTGCCGGCGATCGGCTTGATTCTTATTATTATCCTCGCGGTCGTTCGTCCGTTTTAGCCGGACGATTCATGAATAGTCCGGGCCGGCAGCGGACGCCCGCAGAGTTTCTTCGATCCACTCCGGTTGCCGGGGAAGCTTGTCCTTCCCCAGAAATTGTCCGAGTTCGGTCAGCGCCTGCGCATACACCCGCCGCTTGAAAAAAATCACTTCACGGACCGGCTGCCAGTAATCGACCCACCGCCAGCGATCAAATTCCGGCTGAGCCGTAGAATCGAAACGCAATCGCGTGCTGGTATTCGACAGCCTCAGCAAATACCATTTTTGTTTCTGGCCTACGCACAGAGGCAGACTCTGGCTACGCTGATATTTTTTTGGTAACTGGTAGCGCAACCACCCTTGCGTACAACCGAGGATACTCACGTCCTTGTCGGTCAGGCCGACTTCCTCATGGAGTTCCCGGAACAGGGCCTGTTCAGCGGACTCCCCGGTCAAAATGCCGCCTTGCGGAAACTGCCAGCCTTTTTGACGCACGCGGCCACCGAGAAATACCTGACCGTCATCGCGACTGATTACAATTCCTACGTTGGCCCTGAATCCTTCCGAATCTATGTAATCCTTCATATACCCATTGAAGACAAAACTGAAACTGCTGCGATTGTTCCACATGGCGGCGTCCATAACTAGCAGCTTGTTCACCTGCGCCGCGTTGTTTAGGCTTAGCCTGTATTTTTTACCAAGACGGCAGCCGCCCCGGAGATTCGCATTTGAAACCAGCGCCCAGAACCAGGATTTACCTCATCATGGCGCTGGTTCCTTTGGCCAGCGTGTTGTTTGCGCTGCTGGTAGGCTCTGTATCTCTCGAGCCACAGACCCTCTGGAGAATTCTCGATGGCAGCGCCGACGAACTGGCTCGAACCCTGGTCATCGACCTGCGCCTGCCCAGGGCCCTGGCCGCGCTGACCACCGGTGGCATGCTCGCCCTGGCAGGTTGCCTGATGCAGGTCCTGCTGCGCAACCCGCTGGCCGACCCATATATCCTGGGTGTTTCCGGAGGCGCTGCGGTCGGCGCCTTGCTGGCTATTAGCGCCGGACTCGGCGGCTTCTGGATCGGCGGCAACGCCTTTGCCGGGGCGCTTGCAGTCACGCTGATCGTCTTTGTACTGGCCCGTAGAGGAGGGGGCTGGACACCAACCCGCCTGCTCCTGGTTGGCGTCGTTTTGGCCGCCGGTATGGGCGCCCTGATCAGCCTGATCCTTGCGCTGGGGCCTGACAGCAGCCTCAGGGGCATGCTTTTTTGGCTGATGGGAGACTTTTCCTTCGTACGCCAGTGGCGTGGCCAGATGGCGCTCCTGGTCGTGGTACTGGCAATCTGCCTGGCCATGGCTCGGCCGCTGAATTTGCTGACCCGGGGCGAAAAGCAGGCAACTTTGCTCGGCGTCGAAGTCGGCCCGCTGCGGGTGACTATTTATCTGCTCAGTTCACTGCTGACAGCGGCGGCCGTAACGACCGCGGGCAGCATTGGATTTGTTGGCCTGGTGGTACCGCACCTGGTCCGGCTGATCGCCGGGTCTGATCACCGCATCGTGCTGCCCGCTGCGACTTTGCTTGGCGGTTCACTGCTGGTGGTCGCGGATACCCTGGCGCGAACCGTGGTCGCTCCGCGACAATTACCGGTCGGTGCGCTGACTGCGCTGATTGGCGTCCCGTTGTTCCTGATGTTGCTCAATTCGAAGCGTGGCACCTGAATACCAGCCACCGCTCAAGTCGGATTTTTTTGGTCGCCGTACTTTGGAAAAGTCACTACATGATCCGCTGCAAGACGCACCCCGA
The DNA here is from genome assembly GCA_022572885.1 of Pseudomonadota bacterium. Taxonomy (NCBI): domain Bacteria; kingdom Pseudomonadati; phylum Pseudomonadota; species Pseudomonadota bacterium. The sequence continues at coordinate 33,811 of JACZVC010000017.1, forward strand.
TGTGTTCTCCGACACGATGGTTGTGATGGCTGGGAACCAGCGCGTAGAAGTGATCGCCGCAGTCGAGGGAAAGCGTGTACAGGATGTCCGCCCCGCGAAATTCTTTGTGGCAGACCCGCGCGGTCAGCTTGCTGTCATCATCATGGATGATATCGTCGGGCCTGAGCAAAACATCAACTACCGTGCCGGGCGACAGCTTGTCGCTGCCGCCTTTGAGCAATCCGAGCCCTATCCGGATGCCCCCTTCTTCCACCCGGCCACTGACGATAACGCCACGGCCGATAAAGTCGGCGACAAAACGGTTGGCGGGCTCGTGATAAAGCTGGTACGCGCTGTCCCACTGCATCAACTGGCCATCCAGCATCACGCCGATACTGTCGGCGATCGAAAACGCCTCCTGCTGATCATGGGTAACCATCAGCGTCGTTGTTCCACGCTCTTTCAGCAGCTCACGGACTTCGATGCTGAGCCGGTGCCGCAACTCGCTATCGAGACTGGAAAAAGGCTCATCCAGTAACAGCAGTTTCGGGTTTGGGGCAAGCGCACGAGCCAGGGCAACCCTCTGCTGCTGGCCCCCGGACAGTTCGTGCGGATATACCTCGACCGTATTTGACAGCCCCATGGACGCGAGGGTTGCAAGCGCTTGTTCGCGCCGCTGGGCTGGCGGCAGAACATGCAGGCCGAATTCGACGTTGTTCAACACATTGAGATGCGGCAAGAGAGAGAAGTCCTGGAACACCATGCCAATGCCCCTGAGTTCCGGCGGCACGGTAAATCCCGGTCCACTGATGACCGTGTTGTCGGTAATAACCTGGCCTGCGATTACCGGTTCAAAACCGGCGATACATCTGAGAACCGTGGTCTTGCCGCAGCCGCTCGGACCCAGCAGGCAGCCGATTTCACCCTGCTCAATCTGAAAGCTGATTCCCTGCAAAACCTCGCGTTTGCGGTACGCCTGAACGATGTTGTCCAGTTCAAGCCTCATGCTCAGACCTCCGAGTCAAAATCACGACCGGCAGCAAGCCTACCAGCACAATGGCACAGGCGGGTAATGCGGCCTGCTGCCATTGCCCTTCCGAGGTCATTTCGAATACCCGGACCGCGAGCGTCTCCCAGCCGAACGGGCGGGTCATCAAAGTAATCGGCATTTCCTTCATCAGGTCAACGAAAGCCAGCGCAAAAGCGGTCAATAGCCCGGTCTTGAGCATCGGGAAATGGACCCGCCGCAACGATGTCCATCCCGAAACGCCGAGTACCAGAACCGATTCATCAATTGCCGGGGTAATCCGCAGCATATTGGCTGCAACCGGTTGATGAGCGACCGCCAGAAAGCGCACCAGATAGGCGAGCAGCATAGTGGCAAGACCGGTCTGCAGGGTTAGCTGCGGCGCATTGGCCGCGAACAGGAAATCCAGGATGGCCTGCAGCTGGTTGTTGACGAATGCCAGCGGCACAAAGATACCTATCGCCAGCACAGTTCCGGGCATCGCGTACCCCAGCGTGGCGATCTGGCCAGCCAGGTGGCTCAATGGGTGTTTATCAAGCCGCATCGCGTAATTCAACAACAAAGCGGCCACGGTAATGGTGCCGGCCGCCGTCAACGACAGGCTGACCGAGCGCCAGGCAAAACCCCAGAATCTCAAATCCAGCCCGCCGGTGACGACATCGCGCCACGCCCAGATCAGCAGCTGGGTAAACGGCAGGAGGAAAGCCAGCGACAAGACCAGCCCGCAACAAGCGAAACCCAGCCAGCGATTGCGAACGCCAAGGCGAATGCGGCCGCCAGGAGGAGATTTTCCCGGATGGTAACGTGCCCGGTCGCGCAGCCATCGCTCTACGACGACAACGATAAAGACCCCCAGCACCAGGAACGATGCCAGCTGCAGCGCAGCCCTCACGGAAAACAGGCCAAACCAGGCGTGATAGATAGCGGTTGTCAGCGTGTCGTAATTGAATACCGCCACGGTCCCGAAATCGGCCAGCGTTTCCATGACAACCAGCATCACGCCACCGGCTATCCACGGCCGCGCCATCGGCAGCGCTACCTTGAAAAATCCCTGTACGCCATTGAAACCAACCGACTGGGCCACTTCAAGCACCCGTTTGCCCTGGGTCAGGAAGGCGCTGCGCGCAACCAGGTACACATAGGGATAGAGAGTCAGACTCAACACCACGATTATGCCTGCGCGCGAGCGTATCGGCGGCAGCCAGCTGCCCGGTCCCAGCCACTCACGCAAAAAACCCTGCACGGGCCCGGCGTATTCCAGCAAACCGATGGCGATGAAACCCAGCACATAGCCGGGGATCGCCAGAGGCAGCAACAGGGCCCAGGCGAAAACGCCGCGCCCTGGAAATTCGCAAATTGCCGTCAGCCACGCCAGACCGGTACCCAGTATCGTCGTGAGTATGGCGACGCCTAGAACCAGCCAGAAGGTATTGCTCAACACCCGGGGCAGGACAAATTCAAGCAAATGCGGCCAGACTTCGGTATCCGGGTTGAAGAAAGCGCCGGCGATGACACCGACCGCCAGGATCGCCGGCAACGCGATTGCCAAAGCGACCAGAAACCACGGTCCCGGCAAGGATCGACGCAACCAATGCGGCCGTGGGGTCACCGACATAGTGGTAATTACCTCTAGCCCGGCTAATGGTACCCCGCCCGGTCCATTAGCCTGACAGCATCGGCTTGCAATTCGCCGGCTGAAACGACGTCAACCGGGCTGGCTTCGAATGCTCCCCACGACACGACCAGCGGATCGGGCTCGACTGCGGGATTGGCGGGAAATTCCATGCCGACGCTCGCGAACACAGCCTGCGCCGCCGGCTGCGAAAGCCACTCCAGAAAGGCGACCGCCTTTTCACGGCGGGGTGCAAAACGGGTTACGCCGGCACCGGCAACATTGACATGGACACCACCGTCGCTGGCAGCGGGCCAGAACAACGCCAGCGGCAAATCGGGCTGCGCTTTCTGCAACCGACCAAAATAGTAACTGTTGACCACACCGAGCTGGCACTGCCCCGCCAATATCGCTTTCATCAACCGCGTATCGTCCGAGAAAACGTCCGTTGCGAGGTTGTCGACCCAAGCTCGCACGACCACCTCGGTTTCCTGCTCACCGTACTGGGCGATCAACATGGCGACCAGCGACTGATTGTAGACTTTCTTCGAGGTTCGCAGACACAGGCGCCCTTTCCACTTTGGCTTTGCCAAATCGAAATAATTGACCAACTCATCCCGGGAAACGGCGGCGGGATCGTAGACTATCGTTCTTGCGCGCACAGAGATTCCAAACCATTGCTGGTCGCGATCGCGAAGATGCCCTGGAATATTGGCTTCGAGTACGGACGATTCGACCGGTTGGAACAACCCTTCCCTGGCAGAATGCCAAAGATTACCCGCGTCCACGGTTATCAGCAGGTCGGCAGGACCGTTTTTGCCTTCCGCAACCAGCCGTTGCATCAACACTTCCGCCTTGTCGGTTACGAAATCGATCTTGATGCCCGTTTCTTGCTCGTAAAGGTCAAATACCGGTTTGATCAACTGCTCGTTGCGCGCCGAATAAACGACCAGGGATGAATCGGCGGGCGGCGTACAGGCGGCCATCAGCAAAGCTCCCACCAGTACATAAAAAGCGTTGTTGGTTCTCATGAATTCGCCATGCCCTAAATGCAAATGATTCTCATTATCATATGAAAGTACTGTATTTACAACACTTTTTTCGGCTTCACCAGCAAACATCGGCCGTTTTGGGGTACGCGGATCGGCAATTTTCCCACTCAGGGCTCAGCAGCGGTTTTTACGCAATCCCGCCCCGCCGACTTCGCCTTGTACATTGCGACATCCGCCGCCGCCAGCAAGGCTTCCGCCACCGTTTTCAGGTCCTGTTCGTACTCATCGGGCAGGCAACTGGAAACCCCGATGGACACGGTAATGGTTACGGCGTTATGCGGATCTATGGTAATCGGTGTTTCACTGACCGCCGCCCTGATCCGGTTCGCCAGGTCTACGGCATCTTCGACCTCGGTCGCGGGCAACAGTAAAACGAATTCCTCGCCGCCATAGCGCGCGGCCATATCGCTTCCCCGGATCTGGCTTTCAATCCTCTGGGCGAGTTCGCGCAACGCGCGGTCACCGGCAAGATGCCCAAACTGGTCATTTATGCGCTTGAAATGATCGACATCGAGCAGCAGGCAGCATAGGCCCAACCTGTCTCTCCGCGCACGGGCCAACTCCTCTCGCAGACGATCCTGCAAATAACGACGATTGTGCCAGCCCGTCAGGACATCGGTCAGACCACTGCGCACGAGCCGCGCCCGGTTAACCATGTTTTCGAGCGCAAACGAGGCAATGGTCGCCAGGTGAGCGAGCACATCCACACCATGCTGCGGCGTAAAGCGCGTCACATCGGTGGTGCCGAAATTCAGACTCCCCATCAGGCGGTCCTGGCGGATCAACGGCAGTAACGCGACGCTCTTGAGGTGAGTGGAATCAGGGAAAACCAACTGATGGTCGGCGGCGTTGTACGGCCCAAGCCACGGTCGGCTCAGTGAGGTGAACTGCGGCGCCAGACCCGTCATCGTATCGACATAGATAACGCCCGGCAGCTCTTCATCACGGTCCATGCTATCCATCAGCAGGTGGCGAATTTCATGATGCGGGTCGCACACCAAAAGAGTGACGTTGCTAAGTCCAAAAGAATTGGCCAACCCGGCCACCATGTGCTCCATCAGGTCCTGCAGCGACTCAGCCTGCAACAGACCAAGTTCCCTGGCCTGCGATCGCTCCCGGATCGCGTGGTTTTTCTCAGCCTCACTCGTCAAAGCGGCTAGCTGTTCCCTGAGCTTCTTGTTCTTGGCTTGCAGGTCGCTCATTGTTTTCCTTAACCGGTCGCGAGTTTCCTGGCTCGCAGCTACCCTTTTTATCGGCTGCCTCTACACAATGCAAGCGGCCATCAACAAGCAACAAAAACTGCCGAGCAAAAATATTTCAGGTTCCTGGCAAGTCCACCGCTGCCATTGTCGTTTTTCCGTGTATACCTTCAACGTAGGGGACCAACCGCGTCTGCAGAAAGTCATCGATCATTTTTTGCAGCCCTGGCATCCATTTCTGGTCGAGCCCACTGATCGTTACCTTGACTTCGAGACGAGTTTCGCTGCCGTGAGGAAAAAACCGGTATTGTGCATTCAGATAAAGGGCCCGGGGCGCGCGCCGCGAAACCCAGTGCTGAACATCGGTCTCCGTACCCGCGCCAGCCAGAAAACCCGCCGGGCCATCATCTAGCACCTGCATCCACCAGCCCTGAACGTAGCCGGTAACGGGGTTGTACATCTGCTCGGCGCCTGCCGGCAATATCACCCGGTTGGTAAATACCATGCTCGGCTCGGCAGATCGTGGGGACACCACCTGTCGATCGCTCGTACTGGAAAACAAGGATGGGTCGAATTTAAATTCAGCATCCACAACTGACTGCGGAAGCGATGCGTGACCAAAGCCGAGCCCCATCACCAGCAAAACCACTTTTGATCCCCAGGACATCGAAATCCCCGCAGCCGCAAATTCATAGGGTAGAAGGATTGCGGAGATTATGAGTGGCCAGCCAGCGTCAAACAAGCCGGATCAGCTGACCCGGATGCCTACCGGACAAGAAGCTTGAGCAGCCAGTCGGCAATTCTACGCCGTGGTGGGTAAACCAGCCGGGCGCTATTCAGCCACGGCCGGCTGAAAACGCTTTTTGCATGGGAAAATGTCAAAAATCCTTCTCGCCCGTGATACGCGCCCATGCCGGAATTCCCGATGCCGCCGAACGGCATATCGTGGATACCAATATGAAAAATCGTGTCATTGACGCACGCGCCACCGGATTGGGTTTGCTCAAGCACCCGCCTGACCGTTTTCCGGTCGCGGTCGAAAATATACAGCGCCAGCGGACGTGGCCGCCCGTTGATGTCGCTGATTACCTGCTCCAGATCCTCATAGGCCAGCACCGGCAGCAAGGGCCCGAAAATTTCCTGGCGCATGATTTCCATTTCATCGCTGACCTCGAAAACCAGGGTCAGCGGCATCCGGCGATCGTCCAGTAACTCATTTTTCGGGTTGATGACTTCGACCCGCGCACCCTTAGCCGTCGCGTCACTCAACAATGCATCAAGGCGATTCTTGTGCCGGTCATTAATAATGCAGGTGTGGTCCGGGTTGCCATCGAGGTACGGGTACATCCTGGCACAGTGTCTGCGTACGGCTGCCGCAAACTGATCGAGCTGGTTTTTCGGGCAGTACACATAGTCGGGAGCCAGGCAAAGTTGACCGGCGTTCATCGATTTTCCGAAACAGATGCGTTCGGCGGCGAGTTCCAGATCGGCGTTGGGGCCAATAATCGTCGGCGACTTGCCGCCCAGTTCCAGGGTCACCGGAGTCAGGTTTTCCGCGGCGGCCCGCATGACTTCCCGGCCGACATCGGTAGAACCGGTGAACAACAAGTGATCGAAAGGCAGGCTGACAAAATGGCGCGCGGTTTCCACGCCCCCGGTCACCACCGCAACCTCGTCAGCCGCAAAGGCTTCTTCGAGCATGAATCGAGTTGCCGCTGAAGTATGCGGCGTAATTTCCGACAGTTTCAGCAGCACACGGTTACCGGCCGCCAGCGCGTACGACAGCGGCTGAACCGCGAGAAACAGTGGCACATTCCACGGCGAAACGATGCCGACTACACCCAGCGGTTGGTAGTAAATCCTTGCACTGGCCGGCGCCATCAACCAACCGACATGGCGGCGTTCAGGTTTCATCCAGCGTCGCAAATGCCTTTTTAGATAAGCAATGTTTTGAATCGGCATCAGGATTTCGGCGAACTCGGTTTCCAGCCGGCTGCGGCCGCCAAAATCCGCATCGATCGCTTCGATCAGCTTTTCCTTGTGGGCCACCAGCGCCCGGTGCAAGCGGTTGAGGCGATCGACACGATCTTTGTGGCTCGGCATCGGCTGCTGGCCAAAAGCCTGACGCTGCGTATCCAGCAAGCTTTGCAACTCGCCGCGATCGGTCTCCGGGTGGACAGTCGTTACTTCGCTTGGCCTGACAGACATAGTGATTACCATAGAGACGGGCCTGCCGCGCGACGAACACCTGAGTCTGACAGGCTCCAAGCCTGTTAGTATTCGACCTTTGGACCAGTCTGGCAAGATCGAAGCGCAGGAGGAATTCATGAAAGCGAAAGCTGCTGTCGCCTGGGAGGCGGGAAAGCCACTGGAAATCGAGGAGATCGAGGTCGCCGGCCCGTTGCGAGGTGAAGTCCTGTTGCGCGTCGTCGCAACCGGCGTTTGCCATACCGACGCCTTCACATTGTCAGGCGATGACCCGGAGGGTCTTTTCCCGGCAATACTGGGTCATGAAGGCGGCGCGGTGGTTGTGGAAACCGGCGACGGCGTCAGCAGCCTCAAGCCCGGAGATCATGTCATTCCGCTGTACACTCCCGAGTGCGGTAGCTGTAGTTTCTGCACTTCCGGCAAGACCAATTTGTGCCAGAAAATACGCGAGACGCAGGGCAAGGGGTTGATGCCCGATGGGACCAGTCGTCTCAGCATAGGCGGCAAAACTCTTTTCCATTACATGGGTACCTCCACTTTTTCTGAATACACGGTGCTGCCTGAAATTGCCGTGGCGAAAATAAACCCGGAGGCTCCACTGGAGAAAGTCTGTCTGCTCGGTTGCGGCATCACCACCGGCATAGGCGCCGTCTTGAACACGGCCAAAGTCGAGCCCGGTTCGTCGGTCGCTGTATTCGGCCTGGGCGGAATCGGGCTGGCGGTGATCCAGGGCGCGGTCATGGCGCGCGCGGAACGCATCGTCGCCATCGACATCAACCCGTCGAAATTTGAGCTGGCGATGCAACTCGGCGCGACCGACTGCGTCAACCCACAGGACCATTCTTCCCCGATCCAGGAGATAATCATCGAGTTGACCGACGGCGGCGTGGATTACTCCTTCGAATGCATTGGCAATACCGATACCATGCGCGCGGCGCTGGAATGCTGTCACAAGGGATGGGGTGAATCGACAATCATCGGCGTTGCCGGCGCAGGCAAGGAAATCAGTACGCGACCGTTTCAACTGGTGACCGGGCGAGTATGGCGAGGCACCGCATTCGGTGGCGTAAAGGGCCGCTCTCAACTGCCAGGCTATGTCGAGCAGTATCTTGCCGGTGAAGTCAAGATAGACGAGATGATTACCCACACCATGCCGCTGGAAGACATCAACCAGGCTTTCGATCTCATGCACGAAGGCAAATCAATCCGCTCCGTCATTCACTTTTAGGGGCAGCCATGTCCGACAGCGCAATACCCACTCTCAACCTGAGCTCGTCAAGCCGACTGTTCGACGGCGACCTGCAAAGCTTCGAGCATTATTCGAAAAGTTGCGACTCCAGTATGCGGTTCTCGGTTTACCTGCCACCCCAGGCAAAAAAAACCAAGGTGCCGGCATTGTTGTGGCTTTCCGGACTAACCTGCAACGAAGAAAATTTCATGTTGAAATCCGGCGCACAAAGATATGCCGCTGAACTGGGGATTGCGCTGATCGCACCGGATACCAGCCCACGGGACACGGGAACGGCGGGCGAGGACGAGGACTGGGCCTTCGGCAGCGGAGCGGGTTTTTACGTCAATGCCACCCGCCTTCCCTGGTCGCGGCATTTTCAAATGTTTGACTATGTCAGCAAAGACCTGCTGGAGGTTGTCGCCGCGAATCTTCCGCTGGACATCGGGCGCGTGTCGGTCAGCGGTCACTCGATGGGTGGACACGGCGCGCTGATCGTGGCGTTGAAAAACCCGGGCATGTTCAAGTCGGTTTCGGCTCTCTCGCCGATTTGCGCCCCGGCGAAGTGTCCCTGGGGGGTCAAGGCATTCACCGGTTATTTTGGCGAGGACCGGGAGCGCTGGCGGCAATATGACGCCAGCGAACTGATCGGCCAGACCAAGGAAAAACTGCCTTTATTGATCGACTTTGGAGCGGCGGACGAATATCTCGAGGAACAGTTATTGCCAGGCCTCCTGGAGGATGCCTGCGTCAAGCATGACCATCCGCTGAAACTGCGTATGCATCCAGGTTACGACCACGGCTATTACTTTGTTGCCAGTTTTATCGGCGACCATCTCAAGTATCATGCCAGCGCGCTGGCGACCTGAAAACCAGGGCTGATCGAAAGACGGACGAATGCGCCCGGGCTATGAAACAACTCGAGGAGCCGGGGCAGACAACCGCAGCCCGGGCCTTGCCTTGGCCGCCGGCTCGGACTGCGCCGTTGCGGCTGCCCGCCAGATTGCAGACTTAGGCGGCAACGCCGTCGACGCAGCCATCGCCGCTGTCCTGGTCGCCGCGACAACCGAGCCTGGCGTCACCGCGCTGGGCGGCGGCGCCTACCTGACAATCTGGCCGCAGGACGGCCTCCCGGTCACCATAGACGGCAACGTGGAAATGCCGGGCCGAGACGGTATCCCCGCCGCACCCGATCTGGATGCGGTGCACATGGAGTATGGCGGTGGCATAACCACGCTGGTTGGCAACGCATCGATCGGCACGCCAGGCGCAATCGCCGCCTGCGGCCGCGCCGGAGAACAATTTGGCAAGCTGCCCTGGCAAACGCTGCTGCAACCGGCGATCGACACCGCAAGAAATGGCTTTCCGCTGAGCATGGCCTGCTGGTCATATCTGCAATATTCGGCAAAACCCATTTTTTCCCGCAGCGAGGAAGGCCGGCGGGCATTACTGACCCCCGCTGGCGGAATCAAGGCAGCCGGCGCCAGGATCTGTCTTCCGAAGCTCGCCGACAGCCTGGAGATCATCGCACGCGAGGGACCTGACAGCCTCTATACCGGCAGCCTGGGCCGCCGGATCGCCGGGGATATCATCAAGTCCGGCGGAGTCCTGAGCGCAACCGACCTGGCTTGCTACCAGGTTATAGCCCGTAAACCAGTCATGGTGGAACTCAATGGCTGGAAAATCGCCGGCAACCCGCCGCCGGCCGCCGGCGGAACCAGCCTGGCGGCAATGCTCCTGTTGCTGGAGAAAAATGTTGAGGCCGGCACTGATTGCCAGTCGATACTGGTGGATGTTCAGCGGAAAATCATGCGGCTCAGAAAGGAGATGGCCGGCCTCGTCGATCCGGCGCCTGCAGCATTTGCGTATCTCGAAAAAACCGCGCGGGGAATATCGGCGCCCAACACGGTGCATGTATCCGCTGTCGACAAAAGCGGGCTGGCATGCGCGGTTACCTGGTCGGCGGGATACGGTAGCGGCCTGATGCCGGGTGGCGCGGGAATCTGGATGAACAATTGCCTGGGCGAAACCGAGCTCAACCGTCGCGGTATCCTGACCGATCCGCCCGGTACCCGGGTCCCTTCGAATATGGCGCCGACCATTGCCAGGAACGAAAATGGCAGCGTACTCACGATCGGATCGCCGGGCGCGGAAAGAATTACCACGGCATTGCTGTATACCCTTTACTACGTAATTTTTGAGTCACTGCCACTTGCGGAAGCCATAGAAAAACCGAGGGCGCACGTCGAGAAATCGGCTGCGGGCCTGGCTATAGCCTGCGAACCTGGCGCCACGCAAGATGACACAAATCTGCCCCTGCGACGCTTCGATGGGCTCGACATGTTTTTTGGCGGTGTGACCGCGGCAGCCCGGCTGGCGGATGGCAGCCTGATCGCGGCAGCCGACCCTCGGCGTACAGGTGCGACGCTGGTCTGTTAAGTACATGATATGGGTCAATGAACGAATCATGCTGGCCGATTAGCATCCCATCTGAGAACATCCCGTCTATCCCCAAAAATCATCAGGTCCCGACCATGCACCATGATCACGAACATTTTCTTCCCGAAAGTTTGCCGGAGGACCCACTGCAAACCGTGGATGAGTGGCTGACTTTTGCGAAAGAAAATGCGGACCGGCCCAATCCGGACGCGATGATCCTGGCGACCAGCGGACCATCCGGAATGCCTACCTCCCGGGTGGTCCTGTGCAAGGAGCTGGTGAGAGATCCGGGTTACCTGGTTTTTTTCACCAATTACCTTTCGAAGAAAGGCCGCGACCTTGCCTGCAACCCCCAGGCATCTGCCGTTTTCCACTGGGACCAGCTGCGCCGGCAAATACGCATTGAGGGACAAGTAACGAAATCTCCGGCAGCGGAATGCGATGAATATTTTGCCGCGCGGCCATGGCCGCGCCAACTGAGCGCCTGGGCGAGCCACCAGAGCGAGCCGATAGCATCGCTGGGCCACATGCAAAAGCAGGTTGAGCAGGCGGCAAAAAAATTGGGGCTGGAACTTGCCGCGCTGGAATCGAGTGGGCTGGCGCCCGCGGATATCCCCAGGCCGGAGCATTGGGGCGGTTACCGTCTGTGGATTTCCAGCGTGGAATTATGGGCCGAAGGCGCCGGCCGAATCCATGACCGTGGTTTGTGGACCCGTGATCTGACCGTGGTTGGCGACCACGCTATCCAGGCCGGGCAGTGGCAATCGACCCGATTGCAACCCTGAATTTTTCTTGGCCTGCCTGTCACCGAGACCGCTCAGTCGATACCTCGTCCAGAAAATCCAGCACGATTTTATTCAGCGCTGCGGCCTGATCCACCGGGGTCGCATGGCGGCTATCGCCGATCACCTCCAGGCGTGCGTTAGGCATGTGCTCAAGATACTTGCGTTTTTCCTCGACCGGCGTGTAGTCCTGATCCGCACTGATCATCAGCACCGGCATGACCAGCACGCCGAGCCGGTCCACGATCGACCAGCCCACCAACGCCTTGAGCGCTTCCACGTATGACTTCCGGTCATTGCGCGCATAGCGTCCGGCCATTTTCCCGGCGACCACGCGGTGCTTTTCTTGTGGCAGCAGGCGTCGGGTCACCAGGCGGGCCAGCAGTTTCATGCCGAACACGCGGACGATAAAAATGCGCAGATAGTATTCAAGGCGCTTGGCCGCCGTATCCAGGACAAAACTGGGCAGGCTGTTGAGAATGATCAGACTCCTGACCCGCTGCGGCTTGTCCACGCCCATCTGGAAGGCGACGGCCCCGCCCATCGAATGGCCAAACACATGGCAGCGATCGATGCCGAGGTGATCAAGCAGCTTGAACATATCGTTGGCATATTCGGCGATGCTGTGCGGCCGGGTCAGTTTGTCGCTGCGCCCAAAACCCACCAGGTCCGGCGTAATGACTTGGTAATGAGATGCAAAGGCGGGCACTTGCTCCCCCCAGTCCAGAGCGCTGGATCCCAGCCCATGTAACAACAGCAGCGGCTCGCCGGCCCCGCTCTTATCATAGTAAAGCGAAAAACTGCTTATTCTGACTACCGGCATTAACCACTCCCGTGTGACCAGAATCGAATAATCGTCAATAATGACAAGACAGTGGAGCCCGCAGCAAGCATGAACAAATTACTGGAATGCGAAAAACTGGATATCGTTGTGGCCGATCGCTGCCTGGTACAGCGGCTGGACCTCGCGTTGTGTGCGGGGCAAATGACTTGCCTGCTCGGCGAGAACGGAACCGGAAAGACATCGACGCTGCACACCCTGGCGGGACTGCTGCCAATCCCGTCAGGACAGGTCCTGGTGGTCGGCAAGCCGCTGGATCAATGGCAGCGCCGAGAGCTGGCCCGGAAACTTGGTTTGCTGATGCAGGACAACGAAGACGCTTTCCCGGCCAGCGTCATGGAAACGGCGCTGATCGGGCGGCACCCGCATCTGGGCCTGTTCGCATGGGAATCCCGGCAGGATGTATTGCTGGCCGAGAGCGCGCTGAGCGAACTGGGCCTGGGCGGGCTGGAAAAAAGATCGGTCGAAACACTGTCCGGCGGTGAAAGAAGGCGCCTGGCGATAGCCACCTTGTGGATCCAGGATACCGATATCCTGTTGCTGGACGAGCCGATTACCCATCTCGACCCCCGCCACCAGTTACAGATCTTGCGCCAGCTCCGGCAACTGGCGGATCAGGGGAAAACTGTGCTGGCCAGCCTGCACGACGTCAACCTGGCCAAGCGATTTTTCGATCACGCGCTGCTGCTAAGTGGAGACGGCAACTGGCAATCCGGGCCGACCCGTGAAGTATTGAATGTCGACAATCTGCAGCGGATTTTCCACACTCGATTCACTGCAATATCACACGCTGGAAGTGACTACCTGGTCGCAAACTGACTATCCGGGATGCGGATTTCGCCCTGCATGTATAAAACCGCCTGCCCGGCGATACCCACCCGGTCGCCTCGCATCGTGCATCTCAAATAGCCTCCCTGCTCGGAAATCTGCCTGGCCTCGAGGCGGTCCTTGCCAAGCCGGGCTGACCAGTAAGGGGTCAAGGTGCAATGCGCAGACCCGGTGACCGGGTCCTCGTTGATCCCCGCCTGGGGTGCAAAAAACCGCGAGACAAAATCGACATCGCTACCCGGAGCGGTCACGATGACGCCGATCCTGTCGAGTTCGGCCATGCAGGCAAAATCGGGCTGCAAATCCAGCAACTGCTGTGCCGACTCGAAAACCGCGAAGTAATAACTGGCCAGCCTCGCTTCCATGGGCTCGCATCCGAGGCTCTTGACCAGTTCCGGCGTCGCGGCAATTTCAACACCCGGGTCGGATGGAAAATCCAGCTCATACCAACCGCTTTCATGGGTAACGCCGAGCGGTCCGCTGGCCGATTCAAAACTGACCCGGTCACAGCCTGGTTCAAGAAACTCCCGGATCACCATCGCCGATGCCAGCGTTGCATGACCGCACAACGGCACCTCGTAGGCGGGAGTGAACCAGCGTATCTCGTATTCGCCGTCTCCGCCGACCAGGAAAGCGGTCTCCGACAAATTGTTTTCCCTCGCGATACTCAGCATCAGCGCATCCGGCAGCCACTCCTGCAACGGGCATACGGCTGCCGGGTTGCCCCTGAGCACCTGGTCGGTAAAAGCGTCGACCTGGTAAATCGGCAATTTCACAGATACTCCTTTACCCGGTCATGCAGCGAGCCGTTGCTTGCCAGCACGGTCGTGGTTGCCAATCCTATGGCTTCAAGATCAAGGTCAGTGAAGCGACCGCCGGCTTCCTCGACAATCACGCAAAGCGCGGCAATGTCGAGGATATTGACATCTGACTCGACGACCACATCGATACGGCCGGACGCGAGCAAGTGATAGTGATAAAAATCGCCATAACCGCGGGTGCGATTCACTTTGCCCAGCAGCTTGCCGTAAGCCGGCCAGCGCTCGCCCGCAGCCAGGCTGGCGATGTTGCCCGAGGACAACGTGGCCTGCGCAAGCTCAGCGCAATCGCTGACCGAGATTCGCTCGCCATTCAGATACGCACCCAGGCCCCTGGCCGCCCAAGCCTGCTCGCCAAACCATGGCGCATTGGAAACACCAACCACCAGTTCGTTTTTGAAACTCAACGCGATCTGCGTAGAAAAAAACGGGTAGTGCCGGATAAAACTCTTGGTGCCATCGAGCGGGTCCACCAGCCACAGGAAATCGCCGCCGCCGCTGCGCCCCTTCTCTTCACCATAAAATCCGTGGTCCGGATAGCGTTCGCTGATGATGCCGTGTATCGCCTGCTCCGCAGCGGTGTCCGCCTCGGTCACCGGCGTCTGATCGGGCTTGGTCTTTATATCGAGTGCTTGGCCGTAATAGCGGCTGATCACTTCCGCGGCGGCATCGGCTGCCAAACGCGCCGTTTCAAGATATTCGCTGAACATCAAGCGCATCCGCAACAACAAAAAATACATATTACCTCAGGCTGACCATTGATTGGCCGACGACGAACGGGTCCGACTTGACAGCCCCCATGGCCAAACATAGAGTTCGTGCTCCATCAGGTGCAGGCAGCATGGCTGCCCGGGAAGCCGGTGCGCTGGGCTAAAGATCCAGTCATTCCGGCACTGCCCCCGCAACGGTGATCGAGGCAAGCTTCATCAACACGGTAAGTCCGTGAGTCCACTGCGTAATACGCGGGAAGGAGATGAAGCCGGCGTAAGCCACTCGTCAGTCCGGAGACCGGCCCGATGGTCCACATACCGACGCCGCGGAGGGCACAGCGTCAATGGGTCGTTACCCCCACTGCTTCCTCCACGGACCGGTATTTTTCCGGTCTCGATCACCCACGGGTGCGTGGTAAGGAGCCAACAATGAAAGCAGTATTTTTTCTAGCCGCGATGGCGGCAATATCCCCCCAGACCGTTGCTGCCTGTTGCGAGGACGACAAGGCACGCCTTCAGCAAATCGTGGTAACGGCTACCCGGGAAAAGCAGTCCCTGGCAAGCACGCTGGCGCCGGTCCTGGTCATCGATCGCGATGAAATAGAACTCAGCCTGGCCAGGGACCTCGCCGACCTGTTGCGTTTCCATGCCGGGCTGGAAATCTCGCGCAACGGCGGCACCGGTCAAACCACGTCCGTGTTCGTGCGCGGCACCGACAGCAATCATGTGCTGGTCATGATCGATGGCATCAAGATCAACCCGGGCACTATCGGTGGCGCGGCGATCCAGAACATTCGCCCGCAGATGATTGAACGCATCGAAATCGTCAAAGGGCCACGCACCAGTCTGTACGGCTCGGATGCGATCGGCGGCGTGATCAACGTGATTACCCGCAAGGCGGACGGCAAAGTGGAATTCAACGCCGGCGGCGGGCGTTATGGGACCTACGACCGCGGCGTGGCGGTTAGCTGGCAGGACGAGGGCAATGCCCTGTATGCGTCGTTCAGCCGCTTCGATACCGATGGCTTCCCGGTGCGGACCGGCAGCAGCGTCGATCGTGGCTATGACAACAACAGCGCGCGCTTGCAGGGCAACACCCGCCTGGGAAAACTGGATCTGGAACTTTCCTTCTGGCAGGCCAGTGGAACCAGCGAGTACCTGGATTTTTTCGCGCAGCCGGTCAGCCAGGACTATCGCAACCAGACTTTGTCGTTGGGGCTCGGTTTCGCCCCGGATGAAAACTGGAGCAGCCGCATCACTTTGGCGCAGCTTAGCGACGACATAGACCAGAATGACAGCATGGACTTCGTGCGCACCGAGCGCACGACACTGGACTGGTATAACAGCTTCGCAATCGGTGACAACCAGCTTCTGTCGGCTGGAATTTATTTGTCCAGGGAGCATGCAGAAAGCCTTTCCTTTGGCACCGGCTTCGATCGTGACCGGGACGATTACGCTTTCTACCTGCAGGATCAGTTCGGCTGGGACCGGCACCAGTTGTTGCTGGCCATGCGCTATGGGGATTTTGAGAGTTTTGGCGGCATCAGCACCTGGAATATCGAGTACGGGTACCTGGCCACGGATTCACTGATGCTGACCGCGTCTTTGGGTACCGGTTTCCGGGCGCCGGATGCCACCGACCTGTTCGGTTTCGGCGGCAACCCCGATCTGCAGGCCGAGGAATCCAGGAATGTCGAACTGGGCCTGCGCTGGCAATTCACCGACTACACCAGCCTTTCCGTGCAAGCCTTCGAAAACGACATAGACAACCTGATCCAGTTTGTGGTCATCGACCCGGCAACCTTTGCCGGCCAGAACAGGAATGTCGCGAAAGCCAGGATCTCCGGGCTCGAAATGACCTGGCGTTTTCGGAACGATGGCTGGGACCTGCGCAGCAGCCTGGTTTTCCAGGACCCGCAAAACATCAGTGACAACCAGCAGTTGCTGCGCCGCTCGAAACGCAGCCTGACCCTGGGAATAACCAGGCATTTGCAGTCGCTGGCCCTCGGCTTCAGCCTGCTGGCCACGGACCAGAGAAAAGATTTTGGCTTTCCGGCGCCGGTCGATATCGGCGGCTACACGCTGCTCAATTTTAACGGCCGGTTTACGATCGGCAAGCACTGGCAGTTGAGCTTGAAGGTGGAGAATCTGCTCGACAAGGAATACCAGACAGCGGCGGGTTTTAACAGCTCCAAACGGGCTGCCTTTATGGCGCTAAACTACCTGTTGCCGGCGAAATAAAACCGCGGAAACGGAGGCAGAGCCGATGGGACATCGTCTGAGCAAGATCTATACGCGCACCGGCGACAAGGGAGAGACCGGGCTGGGCGACGGCAAGCGAGTCAGCAAGGACCACCTGCGGGTTGAGGCCTTCGGTTGTGTCGACGAGACCAACAGCGCCATCGGCATGGTGCTTGCGAGTGCCGGATTACCGGAGCCGGTCGTCGATTGCCTGGTCGAAGTGCAACATGACCTGTTCGATCTGGGCGGAGAACTGTGTATTCCCGGTCACGCGGCGATAACGAGCGAGTTTGTCGCTCGCCTGGAAACCCAGCTCGATCAGTTCAACGCCAACCTGCCGGCCCTGAAGGAATTCATCCTGCCGGGCGGCGGGCCCGCGGCGGCGACCTGCCACCTCGCGCGCACCGTTTGCCGGCGGGCCGAACGCCGCGTCGTCAGCCTGTCGGCGCTGGAAAAAAATATCCGGCCAGAAGCGATCCAGTACCTGAACCGCTTGTCCGATCTGCTGTTTGTGGTTGCGCGGGTGCTGGCCCGCCACGAACAAGGCAGCGAAGTACTCTGGAACCGCGACCGGGCTTAATCGAGCTTAGCCAATCTGCGTGATTTTCAGGCGCGCCCGATCGAGCAGGCGGCATACCTGGGCCGCGCCATCCGCCAGGCGCAGACCGGCCCGAGCCAGCAGCGATGCGTCCACCAGGTACAGATTTTCGAGCCTGACCGCGGCGACCGAGGGGAAATCCAGCCAGATATCCAGGGGGTTCGCGCTACCTGTCCGAGCAGACAGGATGACCTGCGGGTTGCGCAGCAATACCGCCTCCATGCTGACCACCGGCGCCAGGCTGTCAATATCTGCAAAAATATTTGTCCCGCCACACAGCGAAACCACCTCACTGATAACTTGTTTGCTGCCGACTGTAAACAGGGGCCGCTGAGCAACCTGGTAAAAAACACGGATCGGCGGTTTGCGCAGATTTTCGACCCGCAGGCGGTCGATTTTCGCAAGATATAGCTCCGCCGCGCGCCCGGCCCGCTCTGCGTGACCGGTCAGCTCCCCGATACGGCGAAGCTGGACAGCAACCGATCCCAGCCCGGTTGCCGCCAGTTCGAGCACCCGGTAACCATCACCGCGAAGTGCATCGATCAGGGTCTGTGGATTGCCGCCTGGCCAAGCCAATATCAGATCCGGTCGCAGCGCTGCCAGTTTTTCCGAATCGATCCTGAATGCGTCGCCAATTCTTGCGATGCTCAGCGCCTCCGGCGGATAGTCGCTGTATTCGACGGTCCCGACCAGCAGATCGCCGGCACCGACAGCAAATACCAGTTCAGCAAGATGCGGGGACAGGGCAACGATACGCTCTGGCTTCTCGAACTCCACGGGCTGGCGGACTTGCGCTTTCGTTTCCGGTGCGGTTATCGCCAGAAATGCCGTCCCGACCAGAACGGACAGCAGGGTCTTCATGCAGGGTTCAGACCGCCCAGCCCAGCAAGGTCAAAACGGCGATCGCGAAAACCCAGACAAACAGCGCTCTTTGCACCAGCCGGATTGCCGCACGGGCACTGCACGCCTGCGGATCCTCGTCCAGGAGGTCGCCGCGAATCTCTTCCAGCGCCCCCCGGCCGACCGCGGCAAGCAACTCTTTAGTCTTGATGTAGCTACGCAATTTGCTCCGCTTGGCTTTCGCGTACGCACGCCATGCGGAAAATGCGCCATCAAAACTTCCGGCAATCGCATAGCCTATCGCCAACAACCGGGATGGGATCCATACCAACAGCCCGTGTATCCAGTATATGGAATCACCCGCGGCGGCGGCTTCGTCGTTTTTATCCTGCAGACGCGCAGCCTCGTAGGACTTCCGCCTGCGAAACAAGTCGGTGACCCGAAACATCCAGGCGCCGACCGGCCCGAAAACCATAAACCAGAACACGACGGCAAAAATCCGGTTGACTGCCTGAAAAAGAACGGCCTCTTCGACCACAAGTTCCCTCTCACCCGGATCACGAGGAAAATCGCTTTCCGTCAGTTCCTTGGCGCTGCGCCCGATTTCTTCTTCATCCCCTTTGCTGCGCGCATCGCAAAAACCCCGCACCTCCTCCTGGAGATCGCGCGGCCCCAGGGAAAAAATCAACAACAAGATCGCAAACAACAAATAGAGCAATTCATTCAAGACATCGCGAAAGCCAACGGCGACCAGCAATATCGGCAACACCGGGATCAGGATAATGGCTATAACCGCGAGGGTTTGCAGCCAGGCGCCCATATTGCGCGACCGTGCGAGACCCCAGTCGAAGTAGGCATCCAGCCAGCGCGGCTCACGAAGATGCAACAAATGGGTAACCAGCCGTTCCAGGCATAGTCCGATAATTAATGCGATCAGGTTCATAGGGTCTGCGACTCTTTCTCCGGATTCTGCAAAAAACGACCCAGCAGTTTCCAATCGAAACCAGGGCCTGGATCCAGCTTGCGGCCGGGCGAAATATCGCTGTGGCCGGTAATCTTTTCCGTAGTCAGATAAGGATAGGCTTTGCAAAGTGTCATAACAACCTGGCACAGGCTTTGGTACTGGGCCATTTCAAAAGATCCGTCATCCGTCCCTTCAAGCTCTATACCAATGGAAAAATCATTGCAGGCCGCGCGACCGCAATACGCCGACTCGCCAGCATGCCAGGCTCTTCGGTCAAAGGGCACAAACTGAACCAGCCCGCCGTCTCTCCTTATCAACAGGTGTGCGGAAACTTTTTGCCGGCAGATTTCGCGGAAATACGGATGCTCATCCGGCGGTAATTCGTTGGCGAAAAACTTTTCTATCCAGGGTCCGCCAAACCGCCCGGGTGGCAGGCTGATGCAATGAATCACAATCAGTTCAGGCTGGCAGTCAGGCGGCCGCCGATCGCAATTGGGTGAGGAGACCTGTTTCGCCGCGTCCAGCAATCCGGTTTTCGAGTTGATTTCCATCCGCGCAGCCTAGTGTTTCACATGCATGCATTTTGCCACAGCTTGAACCGCTTGGGACGCGCGGCGACAATCTACATCCATGGGCACGACAGCCAGCAATGGTGGACTGAACGCGTGAGGCTCAGCCGGATATATCACAATCAGCAACTGGGGGGCGCGCGTCACGCGATGCTCGGCGAGGCGGCGAGCCGGCATCTGATTCGTGTCCTCAGGCTCAGGCCCGGGGCAAAATTGATTGTTTTTGATGGCGGCGGTGGAGAATACCCTGCCCGGATCAGCAAGATCACCAACGGCCAGGTCGAAGTGGCCCTGTCCGAGCCGCACCACCCGATGACCGAGTCACCGGTCGACATCACGCTGGCCCAGGGGCTGATCAGGGGAGAACGCATGGACCTGGTCTTGCAAAAAGCAACCGAGCTTGGCGTCAGCCGAGTCATCCCGGTGGCGATGGAGCGTTGCGTAACCAGGCTGAGCCCCCGGAGGCTGGAAAAAAGAATGCAGCATTGGCAGAACGTGGTCATCGGCGCCAGCGAGCAGTGTGGCCGCACCGTCTTGCCGGTCATCGAATCTTTGCAAAGCAGCGCGGAGCTGATCGAGAACGCTACCCAAAGCGCATACCCCTTGCGCCTATTGCTGCAAACCGATTCAGCAACCCGGATCGATGACATCCGGCAGACTCCGGGCCGCCGAATTCTCCTTTGGGTCGGACCGGAAGGCGGTTTTGGCAAAAACGAAACGGCGGCGGCGGCGGCAAAAGGATTCTGCAGTCTGCGTATGGGCCCCAGGATCTTGCGCACCGAGACCGCTGGCCTGGTCGGTCTGAGCCTGTTGCAAGCCAGGTTTGGAGACTTGGCGCAATGAGGCGTTGAGGTAGCGGTGAATCCTGTGCTCAGGATCCCACTGCATCGACGATCATTGCTTCCAGCTTTTCCAAATCCGGCACCAGGGGATATTCATTGACCATCCGAAGCCGGCATAGGATCGGCAAATTGGCGTTTTTTTTCTCATCGGGCTCCTTACGCAGAACTCCCGGGTTGACTCTGACCAGCTGCGGAAAACCCTGGCTTACAATGCCAAAGAAGCGTCCCGGAAATGCGCTGCCGGTCGCGTGAAAAATAACGACTCTGCTACGCCGGCCCGTTTCGGGAATCTTGTCGCCGCAGCATCCTTCGAAAGAAACAGTCGGTACAAATCGGCCATCCCAGCGCAGGTCTCCCAGATACCAAGCGTAATCCGAGCCGTTGCCTTCCGGTATCGAAAAGCCGACGACTTCAGCAACACAAGCGCGTGGGACCAGCAGGCGCCTTTCCGCCAACGGAATCAGAAGACTGTATAGCTCCTGGCTGGTCTCGCTCATTGGCCCCGTTTCGCAACCAGCGGCTCGATGGCATCCAGCAGCTGGCTTTCCTGGTATGGCTTGCCAAGATAATCATTTACGCCGAGTTCGATCGCTCTTGCACGATGTTTTTCGCCGGTACGCGAAGTAATCATAACGATGGGAATATTGACCAGGCGGTCGTCAGTACGAATCCTGGACGCTAGCTCATAGCCGTCCATACGCGGCATTTCGATATCCAGCAAAATAACGTCCGGGATATGTTCCTGCAGCAAGGCCTCCGCATCGATACCATCCTTGGCTGTAATAACCCGCATACCGTTTCGCTCCAGAAGTCTCTGGGTAACGCGGCGAACAGTAATCGAATCATCCACCACCAGCACAAAAGTCCGCGTATCTTTTTTGCGCGCGATCGGTTGCGGACGCCGGCGCGCGGCATCCGAGCGGACCAGCCCACCGAGATCGAGTATTAATGCGATGCTGCCATCGGCGAGTATGGTGCCACCCGATATGCCCGAGATTCCGGCCACCTGGGGTCCGACCGATTTGACCACGATCTCACGGCTGCCGAGCAGCTCGTCGGCAACCAGCGCCGTCGAATGCGAGCCCGCCCGAACCAGGATAATCGACACCGACAAATCTTCGTCGGCAAACCCGGCCGAATGACCGCCGGTAAAATGAGCGAGGTGACGCAAGCGGTACTGTCGTCCGCCATACTCGAACTCCGGGTCTTCCTGTCCAAGCAGTTCGCTGACCTGATGACGCGGCATCCGAGCGATACCTTCCACCGTCGGCAAAGGCAAGGCATAGAACTCGTCACCCACCCTGACCACCATGGCCTGCGTGATCGCCAGCGTGAACGGCAGCCGGATAACGAAGCCGGCGCCCACGCCAAGTGTAGATTCTACGTGTACAGACCCGCCCAGACGTTCCACTTCCGTGGAAACCACGTCGAGCCCAACGCCGCGGCCGGCTGTCTGCGTCACTTTGCTGGCGGTTGAAAACCCGGGGCGGAATATCATCTGCAAAACCTGCTCGGATGGCATGGATTCGTTGACATCGAGCAAGCCGCTGGCTATCGATTTCTTTCTGATCTCCTCGGCATCGATTCCCCCGCCATCGTCGGAGACCCGGATCATCATTTCCGAGCCTTCCCGTTTCAGGGCAATACAAATATCCCCAGTCTCGGGTTTACCGGCCGCCTTGCGCGCTGACTCCTCCTCGATGCCGTGAACCACCGCATTGCGAAGAATATGTTCAAGCGGCTGCAACATGCGTTCGAGCACCTGCCGGTCAAGTTCACCGCTGGCGCCTTCGAGCCTTAACTCGGCTTTTTTGTTCGCGTCACCGGCTGTCTGGCGCACTATCCTGTCCAATCGTTTTTCATAACGATTAAAAGGGACCATGCGAGTCCGCATCAGGCTGCTTTGCAAATCCGCGGTTAGCCTTGCCTGTTGCGATAACAGGGAATCCGATTCCTGAAATAACTTTTCGAGCAAATCCTTGATGCTGGCGACGTCGTTGACCGATTCGGCCAAGGCCCTGCTCAATTGCTGAATCATCGAATAGCGGTCAAGCTCCAGAGGGTCGAAATCACTGGTTTCCGACTCCTCCTGATGGCGATGCAAAATCTGGGTTTCGGTCTCCAGTTCCATATTGCGCACCTGGGCCCGCAGGCGCGTAATCGTGCGCGACAATTCCGCGAGGTGAAAATCGGTCGACCGCATTTGCTGATCGAGGCGTGACCGATAGATGCTTATTTCGCCAGCAAGATTCAACATCTCGTCGAGCTGATCTGCCTCTACGCGTGTGTATTCCTGGCGTTCCAGCGATTCCTTCCGCATCGGCATCGCGGACGACTGTTGCGGTACCGGAATCGCCGACAAATCTTCCGTTGCTGGCGGCTCCGCGACAGCGGTTGGCGGGGTCGCCACGGGCTGATCCTCGCTGGCTTTTTCCCGGGGCGTCGCTGCGCCTGGTTGTACTCTTGCCGCACGCACCGGTTCCCGGTCCGAAAATTCCTGTGCTTGCCGGTCCTCGGCCTGCTCGCCTTGCTGGCCTGGCGCGGTTAGCTGCGCCGCTGCTTTCCTGGCATCACTGCCGGCACCATCCATCAAGCTGGCAATCTCTTGCTGTAGATCGTTTCTGGCTGCCACCTGCTGCCCAAAGCTCACCGTCTCACGCATTGCATGCAAACCATCCAATGAGGCCTGCAGGACTTCCGCCAACGAGTCGCTAAAGCTCAGTTGATCCTGGCCGATCATATCCAGCAAAGACTCAGTCTCGTGACTGAGATTTCCCATTGCCGGTATACCGGCCATGCGTGCGCCGCCTTTAAGCGTGTGCAGGCATCGTTTCAGTTCTGCAAGCGCGGTCTGGTCAGCTGCGTCGGCGCGCAGGCCGGACAGCGCTGTCTCCGCAGTATCCAGCAGTTCAGCAGCCTCTTCACTGAAAATCGACGCGATTTCGCTGTCGAACTCGACCTCTGCTTCCTCAGCCCGCGGCTCAATTTCTTCCCCGTCGCCAGCGTCTTCCTGCTCAGCATCCAGCTTGGCTTCGAGATCGTGAAGTCGCTCGATCAGCCCGTGGTGACTGGGGAAAAAACCCGTATCCTCATCGAGATGACTGATAATCCGGTCAAACGATGCGACGACATCGTGGCAGACCTTGATGCCGGCCATGTCGAGTCCCTTGCCCATGTCGTACAGTTTGCGAACCAGGTGGTCCAGTGGCTCGGCGACCTTTACCCCTTGCATGGCCCCCGCCATTTTTGCGCTGCCATGTAAGGTATGGCAGGCCCGGTACAGCCTCTCAGTAATCGGATAGGGTGCGGCGCCAGCGACACAGGCTTGCAGGTAATCGCGAATGATCTTGAGATGGCCGGTGGTTTCCTTGACGAAAATTTTCCTGAGTACCGGGTCCATTTCCGGCTCAGGCACGTCTTGCGCCGGCTCCTGACCCGCGGCCTCGAGCAGGCCGTCAATGTGCGGCGCAACCATGGTGGCATCACCGATATCATCGACAGCGGCGGCTTGTTCAATTTCCGACTCAACGGGACCAGGTTCGGCCAGGCGGACCGCCAGCGCCACCAGCCCTGCGACGTTGGTCTTGGTCTTTCTGCCAACCTCCAGTTCCTCGACCAATTCCGGCAGCACCGCGCAACTGACGGTCAGCAACCTGATCATCTCAATATCGAGCTCCAGCGTACCGTCGATGATCCGGTTCATCAGGTTCTCAACCGCCCAGGAAAATTCGGAGATCCGTCTGGCGCCAACCATCCGGCCACTGCCCTTGAGCGTGTGGTAGGAGCGCCGCATCCGACGCAAAGCCTCATGGTTGCCGGTGTCCGCTTTCCAGATCGCCTGCTGCTTCCTGATCACCAGAATTTCGTCGCGCGCTTCCTCGATAAACAACTCGAGAAACTCGGGATCCAGCCTTTCGCCCGGATCGCCTGTTTTTAGGTCCAGCACCGGCAGTTCTTCGACAGTTAGCCTGGCCTGCTCTCTCACCTCGCCCCGTGGCCATTCTCCGGCTTGCCGGACAACGACGGTCGCATCCTGGTCCGCTTCGTCTACTGCCGGGATTCGATCCATTTCCCCGAGCGCTGCCAGCGCCTCGAGACAGTTATCGATATTGCCCAGCATGTACCAGGGGTCGCTACGGCCATTTCTCATTGTTTCCAGGTAATACTCGACGCTGACGAGTGCATCGGCGAGCAGATCCAGCCCCCTGGCGCTGATCGATTCCAGCCCAGGTTGCACGTATTGCCGAATCAGGGCGCTGATTTTCTCCGTTTGCTCGACCGCACGCGATTTTTCCAGCATCAGCAGTCCGGACACGACGCCGCGCATCAAGTCGGGAACCTGGTCCATCGGCTGGAACTCGCCGTGATTCAGCGCATGGCTCATCGCGTCCTTTACTCTTGCGAGATTGACCAGGCATTCTCGCAGCACCGCATCGGCAACCGGACGAAATTCGCGTGCCGCATCGCTGTCTTCACCTTCCGCTACCTGCTTTTTTTCTGGCGTCGGTAAAATCAGCTTTAGCAACGCGTCATCCAGGTTATCCTCGACCTGGAGCAAGGCGGCGGCCATCTGCAAAAAATCAGCTTCCTCGAGTGAATCGTCGCCACTCAAAAGCACCTGCAGACGGCTGGTCTCATTCATGACCAGGGTGCGCAGATCACCCAGCCCAAGCACGCCGAGCGTATCGCTTATTTTCTTGAGCAATTCGGCCTGCGGCATCAACTCCTGCACGGATTCCATACCGGTGCGAACGAAAATATCGAGTACATCCTTTACATTGGCCAGATCTTCCTTGATAGCCGCGGCAACTGTTTTCATCAGCTTCACGCTTGGCGCAGACAGACCCTCGCGTGCCCGTTCAATTTCCTCATCGCCGGGCAGAATTTCGTCCAGTTTGAAAGCACGCTGGATCGCAGCAACGCGCGTGCCGTTACTGGTGGCGCGGCCGATGTAATACAGCAGGTTGTTGCGCAATTCGGCGGAACTGTCCCCGCCGTCGCCTTCCTCGCCAATATCGACCAATCTTTTTATTTGTCGATCCGCCTGGCCGAGCAACCGTTTTAACGACACGCTGGTCTCCAGCCCCTGGTCGCTCAGGGCCTCGATGATGCCGCCTACAACCCACCAAAGCTGCTCTACCTCGCGGTTGCTTGCCGCCAGCTCCAGGCTTTCCGCGATCTCGGACAGGATTTCGAGTTCCTTTCCGGGATCGCTGCCGCGTATCCAGCCAAGCAAACTGTTTTGAAATCTCGGTCGCTGACGCGCTGCAACTTCCCGGATATCGAGTTGCTTATCGATAACTTTTTTGCCCGGTGAAGCTGCGGGTTGCCTGTCAGCGGTGAGATTCAGCAGCAGCAATGTCCCTTCAGACCACAGCGGTCGTCCACGAACCGAGCGGAGATCGTTGAGCAGGGGCAAGAGAATCAACGCGATATCACGGCCGCCATTGATAACCCGATCCAGGTAAACCGGTAACTGAATCATCGAGCGACTCAGCGCCTCCAACGCATCGGTTTGCGTTTTCTCTCCACGCTGGCTCTTGAGGAGATAGGCAATAACTTTTTCCATCTCCTCGGCCAGCAACGCCGCGCCATAAATTTCGACCAGACGCAGCACCCCTTGGACTACATGCAGATGCTCCGCTGCCTGCCGCAGAATCTGCTGTTGCCCGTGATCCTCGATATACTCCTCAAGGGCGACGCGCGCGCACTGCAGGGTCTCTGACAGACCCTGGCTAACCAACTCCAGGTTTTGCCGGGTTATTTCACCGCCGTACCGGTTGTCGGACACCTGATTCAAACCTGCACTGCCTCGTCGCGGTCGTCCCCCGCATTCAATGCATCGACGAGGTTCGGTTCGACCAGCGGTGCGTCGGCTGTTTGTTTCCCCACCGCCGGGCTGTCGTTTCCGGTTTCGTCGTCCGGCAGGGTGAAACCTGCCACCGAGCGCTTGAGTTGAGTCGCCAGTTCAGCGAGCTTGCGAATCGACGCCGAAGTCGCGCTCGTGCTTTCCGCGGTTTGGTCGCTGATTTCCCTGAGTACTCCCGTATTGCGGGAGATATCGGCAGCAACCAGCGACTGTTGCCTGGCTGAATCGGAAATATTCTGTACCAGGGAAGCGATCTGGTTTGAAACCTGTTCGATTTCCTCCAGCGCCGCACCGGCGTTTTCAGCCAGCAGCGCGCCGCCAACCACATCGGTCGTGCTGCGCTCCATTGAAACAACTGCTTCATTGGTATCCGACTGGATCGTGCGCACCAGGACTTCGATCTGCTTGGTCGCATTGGTCGAGCGTTCGGCCAGACGCTGAACCTCATCGGCGACCACCGCGAATCCTCTGCCCGCCTCGCCGGCCATGCTCGCCTGTATCGAAGCGTTCAATGCCAAAATATTCGTTTGCTCGGCAATATCATTGATCAGCTCGATAATATTGCCGATTTCCTGCGAGCTTTCTCCCAACCTTTTGATGCGCTTGGACGTATTCTGAATGGTTTCGCGAATCCTGTTCATCCCCTCGATCGTCCGGCGTACAGCATCGCCGCCTTTGTGGGCGACATCAACCGAATGGCGCGCAACATCTGCCGCACGTTCCGCGTTACCCGACACTTCCTCGACGGAGTTGGCCATCCGGGCGATCGATTCGGTCGTGGAACCAACCTGTTGAGCCTGGGTCTCGCTGGCCGCTGCAAGATGGCTGATCGTGGCTTCTGACTGCCTGGCAGCCGCATCCACCAGGATCGAGGAATCCCTGATCGTCGTGACCAGGTTCCTCAATGCCTCGATCGCGTAATTGATGGAGTCGGCGATAGCGCCGGTAATATGCTCGGTTACCGTTGCCTGCACGGTCAGGTCGCCATCTGCAAGATTACCCAATTCATCCAGCAACCTGAGTATTGCTTGCTGGTTGCGCTCATTCTGACGGGCATGCTCCTCGGCAACCCGCTGTATATTGGCGCTCGAGAAATAGAACCAGACCACGCCCGCCAGAAATAACAGCGCAGCTACCAGGATGATGAAATGCAGGGCCGGGCTGGCAAGCAGCCCCCCGGCCGGACCCGCTTCGTCAACCGCGGTTGTAATTTTACCGCGCAGGCTATTGGCCACCGCGATAAGATCGGCGCCCGCGGCCAGTGAACTGACGCTGGCGGCAACGCCCTCTGCCGCGGCCCGCAACACCGGCGCTACTGTCTGGTAGGCCAGACCGACTTCGTCCGCAGCTTGGCCGCCAAATTGCTGATCGCCCAGCAATTGTTCAACTTTAGCGGCCAGATTTTCTGCGGTGGAAGCAATCTGCGTGCTGAATTCTTCGACTCCAATCTGCCCGTCCTTATACGACTGCAGGATCACCACTGCGGAACCAGTGAGACCGGCAGCCTGTTCCAGGCTCTCCCGCTGATCCTGCCAGCGGCTGCCGAGCAGGCTCGCCGACATGCGCTTCAGTACAGTGATAAATACGCCGGCATCGATAATCGCCTGATCGACGGCGGCCGGTAATCCTTGCGCCTTATCCTGCGCAGCGAGCAGCCCGTTCATGGCAATGCTGAATGCCTGCCAGTCCCCGGATAACCCGGCTTCGATACCGGCCCCGGCAAGCTTTTCCCGGGCCGACGCCACTGCCTCCTTGAGGTCAGCGAGTTGCCGATAGCCCGCGCTCTCGCCCTTGCCGGCGCTGCTTACGGCCTCCGCCACGGCACCGAGCCGCTGGTCCAGAAGGCTTACGCCGAGGGCCCTGGACTGGCTGGCGCTGCTTGCGCGACTGCCCATGTAGGCGGTCAACAGCGCCAACAGCAACATCAGGCCCAGCGCACCCATCAGCGCAGGCAGCCATTTAACCGAATCAAAATTGTCTGTCATTGATATATTCCGTTTCAGGACGTTACCGGCCCGATATCCGCCGCATTCAGAAATTCATCGCTTTCGACGAGGCTTTTCAGGCTCAGAACGGGCCAGATTTCGCCGCCTTGTGCAAAGGAGCCCCTGAGAAACCGATCGCAGCGGATCACCGTTTTTGGCTTCTCACGGTTTCTTTGGCTTTCCGGAAAGCGCCGGAACCCCAGTACCTCATCAACCAGCAGGCCGGCCGGCACATCCCGATGATTGACCGACAAGACCCTGGCGCGACGGCTGTTTGCCGCGATGCCGCCGCCAAAAAAATGGTTGATGTCAATCAGCGGCAAAAGTTGCCCGCGTATATTGACCAGCCCACGCAGCCAGTGCTTCGCCCCCGGGACCCTGGCAACGCCGGACGGCAGCGTCAGGACTTCCCGGATTTCATCCCTGGCCACCAGAAATTGTTCGTCTCCCAACCGAAAACCAATACCGACGTATTCCTTTTCCTCAGCGGTCTGCTTCTGGCTCCCCGAAGCTGCCGCTCGCGCCCGCCTTTCCATTTCCAGCAACAACTCGAATGGCCGGTCAGTCAGCTTCTTCAACCCGGATGAATTCTTCATGGTCTCAC
The DNA here is from genome assembly GCA_022572885.1 of Pseudomonadota bacterium. Taxonomy (NCBI): domain Bacteria; kingdom Pseudomonadati; phylum Pseudomonadota; species Pseudomonadota bacterium. The sequence continues at coordinate 63,046 of JACZVC010000017.1, forward strand.
TTTTCGAGCACCGAACGGGCAATCGCAACAAGCTCGGAATCGGCGAAGGGTTTGACGATGTAGTCGATGGCTCCCTGGCGCATCCCCCAGATGCGATCCGTCTCCTCTCCTTTGGTGGTCACCATGATGATCGGTATATCGGCGGTCTCAGGATCATTGCTGAGTTGCCGGGTCGCTTGAAAACCGTTGAGTCCCGGCATGACCACATCCATCAGGATAAGGTCCGGCTTGAGTTTCTGTGCCATGCGAATTCCTTCGGCGCCATCGCCGGCCGCGGCCGTATCAAATCCGTGTTTGCGCAGCGCTTGCCGCATAACGTGCACTTCGGTGGGTGAATCATCGACTATCAGCACCATCGCCATATCTTTCTCCTGTCCAGTCCCCCTTCAAGCGCGGACGTGGCTCGCAATCGCGCCTAGCAACTCGTCCTTGGTAAACGGCTTTGTCAGGTATTGCTGTGAGCCGACAATTCGCCCCCTGGCACGGTCGAAAAGACCGTCCTTGCTGGAAAGCATGATGACCGGAATCGACCTGAAAACCTTATTGTGTTTGATCAGCGCGCAAGTCTGGTAGCCGTCGAGGCGTGGCATCATAATGTCCACGAAAACGATATCCGGTTGGTGATCGGCAATTTTGGAAAGGGCGTCGAATCCGTCCACCGCGGTAAACACCTCGCACCCTTCCCTGGATAGCAAAGTCTCGGCTGTTTTTCGTATGGTTTTGCTGTCATCGATAACCAGCACCTTGAGGCCAACAAGATTCGGTCGATTTTCCTCAGCCACTAGCGCTACTCCTGTTCGCTGCCACCTGCCGGTCCATTCTGGAGGTGTGAAAAAATCTTTGCCAATCCGATCAGTGAATCACTGTGTTGATGGGGGTTTTAACATATTGGGACCGCTGCCGTCATCCAGACGGCAAGCGGCTCAGTGAGGCCGCCCTTTGCTATTATGCGGGTACTGGCGTGGCAGTAGAATACCCCGTCCAAACGGGCCGGAGAAGCAAAAGAATATGAACAAGAATCCAGTCAGGCTCGGCGTCGTCATGGACCCGATCGCCGATATCAAACCTTACAAGGACAGTACTTTCGCCATGTTGCTGGCCGCGGCCGCCCGTGGCTGGATCTTGCATTACATGGAGCAGGCTGACCTGTGGGTGGAAAACGGCAAGGCGATGGCCACGGCCAGCCTGCTGGCTGTGCGCGACCAGCCAACCGACTGGTTTACCCTGGGCGAAAGCAAGGACATGGAATTGGGCGATCTCGATGTCATCCTGATGCGCAAAGACCCGCCGTTCGACATGGAATACATCTATACCAGCTATATACTCGAACTGGCGCAGGATCAGGGCGCCCTGGTGGTCAATGATCCCGCCAGCCTGCGCGATGCCAACGAAAAGGTTTATATGTCGTGGTTTCCGCAGTGCTGTGCGGAAACTTTGATTACCCGGTCGATCGCCCGCATCCGGGAATTTGCCAAAACCCATGACAAAATCGTTGTCAAACCGCTGGATGGCATGGGGGGGCGATCGATTTTTATAGTCGCTAGTAATGATCCCAATACCAACGTAATAGCCGAAACCCTGACCGATTTCGGTCAGCAATTCACGATGGCACAGCGGTTTTTGCCGGAAATCAACGAAACCGGCGATAAGCGGATCTTGCTGATCGATGGTGAGCCAGTGCCCTACGCGTTGGCCCGTATTCCGGCGGAGGGAGAAGCCCGGGGAAATCTTGCGCTCGGCGCCAGTTCCCAGGGCGTGCCGTTGAGCGAACGCGATTACTGGATATGCGCCCAACTGGGCCAGACCCTGAAAGAAAAGGGACTGCTGTTTGTGGGACTGGATGTGATCGGCGACTACATGACCGAAATCAACGTGACCAGCCCGACTTGCATCAGAGAACTCGACGCAGAGTTTGATCTGGATATCGGCGGCCTGATCATGGATGCGATTCAGTCAAGGCTGGCAGAGGGGCCCAAAAATTAGACGCCTGCTGATTATCGGCGCCGCGCTGCTAGTGGTCTCCTGCGAGCCGGGATCGCCGGTCTGGCACAGCGCATTCCCCGCTTTCGGAACGCAAATCGAGATTTCCATCGCCGGCGTGCCGGAGACCCGCGCACGCCAGGCAAGCGATAGGATCAGAATCTTGTTCGAGGCGCTGCATCATCGCTGGCATCCCTGGGCCGATGGCGAACTCGCCAGGTTAAACGCGCAACTGATGGCCACCGGGTCGGCGACCGCCGATGCCGAGCTGCTCGAGATGGTCCGGCAGGCGATGGCTTATACAAGGCTCAGCGGCGGCCGCTTCAACCCGGCCGTGGCTGCGCTGGTCAGGGAATGGGGGTTTAACCAGGCGGCGCCGATCTCGGCTCCACCGGACCCGGCAAAATTGCTGGAATTACTGGCGGCGATGCCCAGCCAGCAGCATATAGACTGGTTGCCAGGCCGCCTCGTGTCGCCGACCGGGGGCTGGGCAATCGATCTGGGTGGATTCGCCAAAGGGCTCGCCGTCGACCGCGCGATAAAACTGCTGCGCGAAGCCGGTATCGAAAACGCCATCGTCAATGCGGGCGGCGATCTGCGCGCAATGGGTCGACGCAATGAGCGCGCCTGGCGCATAGGAATTCGCCATCCCCGCCGCCCGGGCGTGATCGCCGGCATTGATATCGACGGCGATGAAAGCGTTTTTACCTCGGGCGATTACGAACGTTTCTTCGAATACCAGGGGGTTCGCTATCACCATATTCTTGACCCGGAGACAGGCTATCCCGCGATCGGCACCGTGTCGCTGACCGTCATCGCCGGCAACGGCGCACTCGCCGATGCATCGGCAACGGCGCTGTTCGTCGCGGG